>JBCCQO010000020.1:0-17051 GCA_039024595.1 Pseudomonadota bacterium
TCTAGTAGTCAACCGTAAAGTAGACGAGCAGTACACGGCTGATCTACAGGTCGGCTATGACTTTGGCATGGCGAGAAATGACAGCCCACTAGACGGCCTGCGAGTTTTCGTGGGTGTCGAGAATATCTTCGATCAGGATCCGCCCTGGCTCGCTGAGAGCGCCAATGGCTGGGATCGTTTCTACGGTGATATCGTGGGAAGGTACGTATACGGGGGTGCGAGAGTCACCTTTTAGAGTTCTGACCATAATCCGCACAAGGTCGATCAGTTGCTCCCTCAGCTGCGTCGACCTTTGACCGTTTATCGGTTCGATGACCTGTAAGTTAGATTCTCTGCACTCAGCGACTCAAAACTTTCCATCCATCACACACCACAAACCACGAAGGTGATGCGCAGGCGATATAACGTGGCCTCAGTAGCGTTGACCTAAGCCTGCGGCACTGGTTGATAAAAGGCGGCATAGCCTTCGTAGCGAACAATAATGCCCTCGAGCACACCGTAAGTTCCTAGTACGAACTCAAAGCGCCTCTGGCCCGCTTCATCCACAAAGTGGTTCCTAGTCATGGGCTGTAGTGGAAACTTGAGGTCTTCCTGCCCACCACCGTCCACAGGCACGGTAATCGCCATCGCTAAGCCAGTAGAATGCTTAACGATACGAAAACGCTGCATTTCACCGAAGGTCGTACGCTTATCGCGGGGGTCCAGCGGCGCTTGAGCGTAAGCACCCACGAACTGATCAGTGTGACTGGAACTTAAGCTCCTTTGATCGACTAAGGTTTCGTAACTCTCCGGCCAGTCAAAAGCGTCGGCGATAGCTCGAACCATTTCGCGATAGAGCTTGGCTCCATTAGCGCCGTTAGTAAATATCACCGCGCCCTTTCCGCTATCTAAGTACATATGAGCCAGGGCTTTATAGGACTCGTTAGAACCCTCGTGACCGAAGCGGCGGGTCGCGCCGGAGCCTCGTAGGAATGGACCGAGGCCGACACGACTGGGCCCAACCTCGGTGAGCACATCCGCGGCGTGCGCTCTCTCAAGAAATGCGCCCTCTTTCCCGAAATAGCTGTCACGAAGAGCAATGAGCATGGCGGCCGCATCGCTAGGAGTCGTCCATAGTCCTGAGGCAGCATCTTCGGGAAAGGAGTGCCAGCCCCGAGGCTCAGCGTTGGGTTGTCCCCGCCCATCATGGGCGTTTGCGATATTTCCGTGCGCGGCGGGCAGCGGCTGTTCGTAGGTCGAACGCGTCATGCCCAAGGGTTCAAATAGGTACTTCTGAGCGGCGTCGTTAAAGCTCAGGCCGGTACTATCAGAAATAACCAAACCGGTTACCGTGGTGCCTCCGCCGGAGTAGTCGGAGACCGATCCAGGCTCGTGAATAACGCGTACCGCTGCGCTCTTTGCTGGGCCGCGACCGCTTAGAACATCAACGACCCCGGGGAGCGGTTCACCCGGCAAGAAATCTGCAAAGCCATGAACATTTAAGCCAGCCGTGTGCGACATAAGTCCGCGCAGCGTAATCACTTTTCCGGGGGCAGCTTCATCGCTAGGGAGCGTCCAACGCTTTAGGTACTGATTAACATCAGTATCAAGATCTAGAACACCCTCGGCGACGAGGGCATGAGCGGTCATCGCAGCGCCGATCTTACTCACCGAGCCCACAGAAAAAACTGTCTCAGTGTCTACCGGCAAATCGCTATCTGCCCGCGCTGTCCCGTAACCCCTGGCATGGATAATTTCGCCATCGTCCATAATAACCACGGAAACCCCGGGCACGCCGTGTTGATCCATTCGCTCAACCAATGACCATCTCACCGGCTCTTCGCCGCGTTGCTGCAAGGCGGGGCGCAAGCCAGCTTCGAAGCGTTTCAGACGACTGGACAACTCTTCCTTAGGGTAGTCGGCAAACGCTGCAGGCGGAGCCATCAACAAAGCTAACGATAAACCGAATCTGCTACTCACTTTCGAGATCACTGGAACGCTCCTTTTCTTTAGCTAGCATTACTTTCATATAGTGATAAATAAGTAAGATATTGCAAACTGCAAAGCAGTAGCAAACGGCTCTTTTCTCAAATTCGCACCGATAGCTTTGCACGCGTGCTCGAAAGGCCTAGAGACCCGCCATCGCTAATCTACCTATTGTATCTTTGCGTAGAGATATTAAACTTTACAGCAAGATATAAGCATTGGTCTGCGATGACAATCGTCGCATACAGCCTAGAGCCATTAGCGGAGGCAAATCCATGAAAGAAACCACGCTGAAGCGCTGGGCTGGCGCTTTTTTCATACTGGCTTTCGGAATACTCGCCTCCTGGCTCTTACTGGTTGGCAAACCGACCCCCAAGGCGGCGCCTATCCCTAACAAGATGCCGCCGCTTGTTTCCTATGTACTTGCAGAACCACAAACCATGCAGTTGTCGGTCAGGACACAGGGTACGGTAGAGCCCGTCCGGGAAGTGGTTTTAAGCACAGAGCTTGGTGGCCGAATAGTAAGCGTGACTCCGCAGTTCATCGAAGGCGGTTTTTTCCGTGCTGGAGAGCCGCTACTGCAATTAGAGACGGCTGACTATGAGTCGGCAATCCTACAAGCGGAGTCACGACTCGCCACTGCCAAGCAGGAACTGGCGCAAGAGGAAGGGCGTGCCCGCCAGGCGGAACGAGAGTGGAGCGAATTGGCCAATAGCAAGGCGAACGATCTCTTTCTGCGCAAACCGCAGCTAGCGTCGGCAAAGGCAGCTGTAGCAGCGGCAGAGGCCGAGTTACAGGATGCACAACGCGCGCTCGCAAATACCGCCGTGTCCCTTCCCTTTGATGGGCGAATCGTCAGTCGTAACGTGGGGCTTGGTCAGTTCGTTACCCCAGGGACTTCCATTGCGGTTGTGTACGGAACGGAACGCGTACACGTGCGACTTCCAATCAATGACGAGCAACTGGCGCTGTTAGATTTACCGTTGACTGCCAGTGGGCGAGAAGAGGAAGAGTACCCGAAAGTGAGCTTGCGGACGCAACTCGGCGGAAAACTCCATGAGTGGCTAGGGACTATACGACGCACCGATGCGCGGGTGGACCAAGACAGTCGCAATCTTTATGCGATTGCGGAGATAGACCAACCCTTCGAGTCCCAGCAAGGCTTTGGCAGCCCCCCCTTACTACCAGGCCTTTTTGTCGAAGCTGAGATTGAAGGGCGCCCGATCGACGGTTTGACGCGTTTACCACGCTCAGCAATGCAAAACGATGACACGTTGAGAGTCGTCGATTCGGAAAGCACAATCAGAGAACGCCTAGTCCGTAGCCTCTATCAAGACAATCTGAATGTTTGGATTCCCGATCTCGTGGCCGGCGAACGCATCGTCGTTAGTAATTCTGCGCTTCTTCAAGTAGGAACCGCAGTGACAGCTGTACTCACTGAACAGCTAGCCTTCGAGGGTTTCTGATAGTGGGGTCGCTGACTCGGTGGTTTATGGCCAACCCCATCGCGGCCAATTTGCTGATGGTGCTACTCATTGCCCTTGGGATCAGCGGCGTCTTTACCATCGATAAGGACTTTTTCCCGAGCATCAAAGTCAACCAGGTTAGCGTAGCGCTCTCCTACCCCGGCGCGAGCCCACGAGAGGTAGAGGAGCAGATATGCGTCCGCATTGAGGAAGCGATCCACTCCTTAGATGGGATCAAGGAGATACGCGCCACAGCCTCAGAGGGTCTCGGCCAGCTATTCATCGAAGCGTTGCCCAGCTACGACCTACAGCGCCTTACCGCAGAGATTAAAAACAAGGTTGATGCTATTGATACCTTCCCTGCCGACGCGGAAAAACCGATCGTAACCGAGCTGGCTTTTCGCGTACCGATGGTCACGGTCACTGTCTCCGGTGATTTGCAAGAAAAGGTTCTGAAAGAGATCTCCGAGTCCCTGCGGGACGACCTTGCGGAGCAGCCTTGGGTGGCGCTGGTTGAGTTAAGCAAACCTCGACCCTACGAAGTGTCCGTTGAAGTCTCCGAATATGACCTGCGCCGCTATGGCATGAGCTTTAGTGAACTCGTGGAGGCCATTCGTGGCGCCTCTTTAAACCTACCGGCGGGCTCTTTAAAGACCATAGAGGGCGATATTCGCCTTCAAACCCGAGGGCAGGCTTATCACAGAGAAGACTTTGAAAATATCATCGTTCGAACACTACGCGATGGTACGCAGCTAAAGCTCAGAGATGTGGCTACGGTCATAGACGGCTTTCAGGACATGAACATCCGAACCCGATTCGATAAAGCGCCGTCCCACAACCTGACCGTCTTCGCGACCGAACACCCAAACGTACTTAGGACCAGTTCCTCCGTCCGGCGCTGGGTTGAGGAGCAGCGACCTCTCCTGCCGAACGGCGTTAACCTGACCGTATGGCAAGACAGCTCGAATTCGCTGCGCTCGCGAATCAACACGCTTCTTTCCAATGGCTTCGGGGGACTGGCACTCGTCTTCGGCCTGCTGCTTCTATTCCTACGCCCTCGTCTCGCAATGTGGGTTTCCGTAGGAATCGGCGTAGCCTTTCTCGGTGCACTGGGCATTCTCCAATTCACCGATGTCAGTCTAAATATGATGTCCTTGTTCGCGTTTTTGCTCATTCTGGGCATTGTTGTTGACGATGCGATCATTGTTGGAGAGTCGGTTCATGCGCACCAGAGTGCCGGTGGTTCAGCACAAACAGGAGCCCGAGCGGGCACTCTTAGCGTGCTAAAACCGGTCATGTTTGCGGTGATCAGTACGATGGTGTTCTTTGCGCCCATGCTTGCTATGCCAGGCACTATCGCTCAGTTCGCCTTTCCGATTCCGGTCGTCGTACTCATTGCTTTAGGCTTTTCCCTGATTGAGTGTCTCTGGATTCTCCCAGCACACCTGGCGCATATGCCGCCGGTGCGAGAAAGCGCGTATGCCCCGATTAGATCGGTCGAACGTTTGCGACAGCGCTTTGCCCGTGGAATGGTGCATATCGCCCAGATGCGCTATCGCCCGCTGCTGGAACGCGCGATCAACTCAGCTCCGCTGGCGGCCGCAGGCTTCTTCGCTTGCCTGCTGATCACCTTGGGTCTTTTTGGCGGAGGCTGGGTAAAAGTAGGCTTCTTCCCTGAGATCAAGGCAGACTACATGCGAGCGACTGTCACGCTTCCGGAGGGTGGCCCGTTCAAAGATACTTTGAGAGCCCTGGATAAGCTCGAAGTTGCCGCTGAACAACTCAAGATTGAATACGCCGACGTCGATTTGACGACAGACGCCATCGGGCATATCTACGCCCGTGGCGAGGCTAACAAAGCAACGGTTACGGTGGAGACAAGATCGGCACTCGTAGGAGGCCGAGAACTCGCACAGCGCTGGGAAGCGCTGATTGGTGCTTTGCCGTCGGTGAAGTCTTTTCAAATTGACTTTACGACCAACGAACGGGGAAAACCGATAAGCCTGATTCTCGCGGCCAACGATTCGCAGACACTGGCGGCGGTCACCAGCGAACTCCGCCAGGCCCTGGGTCAATATACCGGGGTGTACAACATTACGGATACGCTGGAAACCGCTCGCGATGAAGTCGTACTCAGCCTACGACCGGCGGCAGAAAACCTAGGCCTGACCCTCGCCGATCTCGCTCGCCAGGTGCGCGAGGGTTTCTATGGAGCGGAGGTACAACGCATTCCGCGCAAGCGAGAAGACGTAAAAGTGATGGTGCGCTACCCGGAGACCGAACGTCTCTCGGTGGCCGATCTCGCCAATCTCCGCATTCGCACCGCAGCGGGAAGTGAGGTCCCGTTTAATACGGTGGCGTCTGTTCAGTATGAGCCCAGCTTCCCGAGCATTTCTCGCTTAGATCGAAAGCGCACCGTGGAGGTAAGCGCGGACATTGTCGAGGATGGCCCCAGAGCGGTCGACGTTGTCGGCGCGATTCGCCGAACTCAGGCCCCCCAGTGGCTGGCGAAGTACCCGGGCTTACTCTTGGATCTCGATGGTGAAATGAAGGAAGCCGCAGACTTCGCGAGTTACTTAATAAGAGCGCTGCTTGGCTCTATGGCCGTAATTTACGGTCTCATGGCCGTCGCGTTTCGATCCTACTGGCAGCCATTACTGGTTTTAACCGCCGTACCCTTTGGAATTATGGGCGCGATTCTTGGCCATCTAATGCTTGGACTGAGCGTCTCCATGGTATCCCTGCTGGGCGTAATTGCTTGCTCGGGGGTAGTTGTAAACGACAACCTCGTTCTTATAGACCGCATTAACCAATTGCGAAATCAGGGTCGCCCCCTGCGCGAAGCATTGCTGACCGGAGGTGTGGATCGCTTTAGGCCTATCATCCTCACGTCCTTGACGACCTTTGTTGGGCTGCTACCAATCATGTCGGAAACGTCTAGCCAGGCCCAATTCTTGGTGCCGATGGTAGTGTCGCTCGCTTTCGGTGTTTTATTTGCCACCGCAGTCACGCTGGTTCTAGTGCCCGTGCTCTATGAACTGGGCAACGAGATCGGAAGCTATCTGGACAAGAGTAACGGCGAAGACGCCTCCGGCCAGTCTCCTCCTGCCGCTATTTAATCTATCGGCGAGCGTCGAAAGTACACGGGCGTATTTTTGGGCCTTCAGTACAGCTGAAGGCCCACCAGGTTGAAGAATATCATGGAGCCAGCCAGCGCCAGCGCCGCGAAAGCCAACGCCGTAGCGTGGAGTAATGACAGATAAGCGCCGATGCCCTTCTTTTCGCCAACAAGCGTATCGCGAACACGCATCCACCAACGGAAGGCACCGGCCGCATGCCACAGTGCAAGAAGCGCGGCGATATTCAAGGTAATGACAAACACACTGATCCGTAGGTAGTCGTTATTGAAATACTGGTTAACCATCGTGCCGAGATCTCTGGTGCCAACCACTGCCGGTACAGCCAGCAACAAAACGGCCAGAGCCGCGAACTGGGGAGGCCGGGCATAAGCATTCGCGGCTTTGGGACCGCGCCAGAACCGTGCAAAAAAACCACTCAGTAAAAGCAGCAATGACGCAATAAGACAGAGTGACCATAAGTTTGGATTCTCCAAACCGTTTACCTGGCGCCATGCAGCAGAGCGCGCTGTAAAATAAACCCGTCCATCGTCAAGACGCTTAAAGACCACTCGGTCAAGCTCGTCAGACACATTTGCATAGACCCCATCACCGGCAACCCGGAAGTCCTCGCCATCGATGCGAATCCCATTCGATCCCTGTGCGCTTACCTCACGCACAGACCCGGCAAAGAACAGCTTTCGCAACGAGCTAAAGGGCCTACGCTCAACCCAGTAGCTGCCTAACAGTTCCGACCTAGCGAGTGTTTGCGAGGGGGCTTCAGCCGATGCTGGTAGCTCCGGCATTTGTTGTGCTGGCAGAAACCTCTTGGCAAAGCTCTCCCAAACCTCCTCCGTATTCCTTAACAGCTCGCCACGGGGAGCGTTAGCGCTCTCCACCATGCGCCCGTGTCCCAGCAGGCGGCCGACTAGGTCAGAAAGTGTGGGTAGCGGCTGCGACGCCATCAGGGTGATGTATACGCCGAGATTCAGCTCGGGCAACACGGCCATGTAACTGCTGAATCCCGGCAAGCCACACCCGTGCTTGGCCATAGCTAGGTCACCGTAGCGCTGGGGATAGAGGTGAAGCCCTACACCGTCGACCAAAGGATCGGCACGAAAATGAGCCGTGCGCATAAGGGCTCTGCTCTGTGAAGACAGAACATCGGAATGCAAATCGCTAGTGCTATCCGCATGAAAGGCCGCGTAGCGCAACATATCTTCCGGCGTTGCAACAATGCCTCCAGAGGCCGCGGCAGCGGGGTGTTTCGGGTAGAACACGACCGGCTGGTACTCGCCATTCGGGAAAACCGCTGCAGGTGTTGCAAGGTTTTTAGGGGTCGCGAGCGTGTGATGCAAAATAGTGTTATTCATGCCCAGGGGTATGAAGATGTTCCTGCGCATGTATTCGGCCAGCGGAAGGCCACTAACGTCTTCGATTAGTGCACCTTCGACGGCGACACCGAGATTCGCGTACAGGCTTATCTGGCCAGGCGCACGTAGCAAGTTTTCCTTCAGCAGCTTTGCGAACTCTCTCTTACTTACCGGTGCGGGTATATCGCGGCTTGTACCTTGTGGCGTTCCACCGCCAGTCATACCGCTGCTGTGGGTCATGAGGTGCCGGAGAGTGATCTGGTCACCCCAGGGCTCCGGTAATTGATAACGTGTGAGCTGATCGTTGACCGGCGAATCCAAACTCGGGATCTGACCTCGCTCGATAAGCTGGAGTGCGGAGACCGCAGTGAAGGATTTCGATAAGGAGCACATCCGGAGTTGGGTTTGCTGCGGATCGAGGGGAATCTGTTTGATGGCGTCCTGCCACCCATACCCCTGCAATAGCAGCGTCTCTCCGTCGCGTACCACGCCTACGGCAGCGCCGGAAAACCGCTTTGCAGCAAACGCCTGGCCGAAAACCTCATCGGCCCAGCTCTTTAGCGCAGAGGGGGTAATCGGCTCCTGAGCGGCTCGCGAGCTAGCCCCTAGTGACAGGAACAGAGCTGCGACGGCCACAGTAAGCCGCGACAGCCAGCAGCTTCGAATCACGGCTCGCCCTGACTATCGTTTACGACAAAGTACTTGGAATAAACGCCCTCTGGCTTGTTCTTGTAGTCCAAGCGAGAGATGTTCGCCGGACCATGCCCGGGCGCGTCGATAACAACCGCATGCTTGGCAAAACCCGTTTCAATAAAGCCGCCGCGAAAGTGATTGCGCGACTTAACAACGAAGATGTCCAGCTTATCGATGGGCACGCCAATATCGACCAGCGGGTTAGGGTTCGTAACCTGATCATAGTATTCACTGAGTACATACCAGGTGTTGCCAGCGGCTTCGATAGTCGCATAGAGTTTCCCAACGATGCCGCCCGGTTTGCCGACGAATCTGAGTGTGCCTTCGAGCTGAAGCGGTGCGCCAGCGAGTTCTGACGACTTCCCTGCGACGGTAAGACTGACCTTATCACCGACGCTGTAGTTGTCGTTTAGATCATTCAAAACCCTCCGATCGGTCAGAGAGGCGACAACGAAATCGGTCTTCCCTAGTGCCAGGAGTTCGCGCGCGATCTCCGTGGAATCCCCCATCCGATCAGACATGTTTGCGAAGACCAGCTTACCCGGCTCGTTGAGCTGCATCTGCAGGCCCTGTGCAACGCCCTCCTTTACTCCCGGAATTGGATACTCAATATCCTCTTTTCGCTCTAGAATATAGGCGTTCATATCCTCCGCAATCGAATCGGCAAGCTCCTGATCGTCATTCGTGAGCACCATAACCGCCATGCCGATATCGGGAACATCCGCAAAGGTCCAACCCAAAAAGACCGATACAAAGGCATCTTGCTCACGATTTTCCCAACGTCGTGCGCGTTCCATGATGTCCTGTGGTGCACCGGTGTGGGTGCCACCATAGACCGTCGCGAACATGACACCGGGTTTGCGCAATGCCATCGTTGGCTCGTACTCACCCCGAATGGTTCGGATCAAAAGGCGAGCGGCTCTTTCGCCCTGAAGGTCGGAATCGTAGTGAGGGAAGCGCTTTACGGCTAAGCCAATATCGAGGTGCTTGAGGAGCTCGCTATCTTCATTGCCATGATGGTCGAAGGTCGCGGAAATCGGCATATCATCTCCCACAAGCTCGCGAACTCGACGGACAATTTCAGCCTCCGGACGGGGAACACCCTCGACGGCCATGCCGCCATGTAGAAATAGGTGCACACCGTCGACCCGGTCCATAGCGGCTATATTATCGACTATACCTCCCGTGTACTTATCGAAAGCCTCACGGGTAATCGTGCTCCCGGATGAGTCCCCAAAAGCCGGCCCAACAAGATACGCGGGCTTAGCGAGAACACCTGGCTGCATGGCCACGCCGTGCAGGAAGCCTTTGATATAGGGAATCGGGACCGCCTTGGTCGCCTCCGCAGCGAGTCCACTCAGCGGAGCTATTTCGTGCTCGAACTGTTCAATGCCGGTGGGCGGCGAAGGACAGAATGTGCAGGTTTCGTGAGCGAATAAGCCGTAGGCGATCACAATGTCGCTCTGGCTTTCCCTTACCTGAAGATAGGCAGCAACATAGACCACAGCCACCGCAATGAGCGCCAGCGTCGCAAGAGCAAAACGTTTTAACCACATGCCAAGAAAACCTCCGCAGCATCAGTTGTAAATTGGCAAGCCTCTCTTTGAGATATAGCCGCAGCACGCTCGCTAGTCGCGTACTTTGACGAGTACCTTGAGAGGGTTTTTTTGTCCAAGCCTGGCGACAAATCCGTTCAGGAAGGGCGATGCGCTGGGATTACCAGCCGCCAGCTCTGGGCCAAGACTCCGTCAATATTCCATTTTCGAGCACGTTGATCTCCCGAAACTGCGCCGCGGTCGCGCAAGCATGATTCGGCAGTATGCGTAGCTGGCTTCCCAGCGGATAGTTACTGAAGTCTATGGACTGCCCTTGTTCAGCGGGGCTGATGACACCGTGCTCTTGATTGGCACCACTCATGATCAGCGGCAGCGGGTTTCCGTCGATATCAACGACGGCGCCGTAGCCATAGTCTTTTGCCTGATTGGCCGTACCCCTGTCCCGCGACATGGCCATCCAGCCACCGTCGCTGATGATCCACTGCTTTTCTTTCTGATAACCGGTCACCGTCACTAAGACGCTTAGCGCGATATCGTCAATGCTGCACACGCCTACTCCTGCCATTACCAGGTCGAAGGTCGAGTACACACCCGCTCGCACCTCTGTGACTCCGGTGAGATCATCAATACGGAGCGCCGTTGGCGTTGAACCGATCGATACAATCGGGCATGGATATCCCAGAGCTCGAAGACGCTCTGCCGCGACCACGCTGCGGTCGCGCTCCTGTCGCGCCAAAGCAAGTAGGGATTCGTCACTGCGGCAGTGATAACTTTCGCCGGCGTGTGTCATAACGCCGCGAAGCTCTACACCTGGTGATTTGTGGAGAATCTCGCCGATAGCCAGCAACTCTTCCCCCTCCGGATTCGTTCCGGAACGGTGGCCATCGGTATCAAGCTCTACGAGAACGGGAAACATCACGCCTTCTTCCGAGCCGTAGTCCGCGAGCATCCGAGCCATCTCTGGCGTATCGAGGGTTACCTTCAGATCTAAACCTTTAGAAATCAGATCGCGCGCTTGCGGGAATTTGTTAGGGGAAATGCCGACCGCATAAAAGACATCTCGTAACCCGTGATCGAAGAAATACTCCGCCTCCTTGAGGGTGGAGACCGTGATTCCTCGAACGTGGCCGGCTGCGATAATGTCACGGGTCACGTTAATCGACTTATGGGTCTTCACATGAGGGCGAATCAGCCCACCAAGACCGCCAATATGGGTCGACAACCGGGCCGCATTGGCCCGCAACTTGTCACGATCGAGAAGCAAGGCCGGTGTAGTCAGTGTCGAAAGCGTTTGTCGCTGTCGTAGTTCATCGCCGGACTTCGAGGCAGGTGCGGTGAAGGAAGCAACGGAGCTCATCGTTCGTCAACCCGCAGCTCACGACTCTGATCACCACTCCGATCACCCTGCTGACTCAAAGTGGTGAAGTTGCCAGCTTTCTGCGCCTTAGCCAGCGCCAGACTCGCCGCCGCGAGATCCTGCATACCCATACCGGTACTATCGAATAGCGTAATCTGATCACGAGTAGCGCGCCCGCTATGGTCTCCGTTTATTACCTTACCGAGGGGCGTGATTTGCGTCTCATTCAGCAGACCTAAGGCCACCGCGTGTTGGCACTCGCCCAGTAACGCGTTCTGATCTGGGGCATCACCAAACACCGTACTGTCAGCGACTAGGTGAGGATCCAGCTCTTGCTTGCCTTTAGTATCGGTACCCATACAAGCAATGTGGGTACCGGGACGCACCCAAGCTCGTTTCACGTAAGGCGCAAACGATAGGGCAACCGTAATCAACACATCACTCTGCCGACAGAGGTCCTCCATCGCTAGCACTTCGATCTCCACATCGAGATCGGCTAGCCTGTCTTTGAGGCTCTCCCCAGACTTGGATGGCCGTTGGGGAAGCAATAGACGCTTGAAGGGTCGCTCAGCGAAGCAGGCGCGTAGCTGGTACTCGGCTTGCCCCCCAGCCGCCGTGATAGCGAGGGTCTCGGCGTCAGCTCTGGCTAAGTAGCGAACGGAGAGAGCGCTTGCGGACGCCGTTCGCAAAGCCGTGAGGTAGGTCCCACAGACCAGTGCTGCAGGAGCGCCACTATCCGGATCGAACAGCATGATTGTCGATTGATGATTCGCTAGACCCCGAGACTTATTTCCAGGCCATAGACCACCGGCTTTGATGCCAAGCGAAGGGCCACGTCGATCAAAACCCGACTTGAATCCAAAAATAGCGTCGGAGTAACTAAGTGGCTTCCTCACAACGGGAAAGTTAAACGCCGTGTTTGCTGCGAGGCTAGCAAAACACGCTTCGATTGCACCGGTTACGCTCTCCTGCGTCACCGACTCCGCTACGTCACGCTCTGACAAAAAGAAAATGGTGCCAAGGCGCAACTCAGGATTCACATCGGCTGCTCGAGAAAGCTCCTCTGACAGCACAACGGGCGATATTTGGAAGCTCTGAACGGACACAGTTGGTGAACCCTCGTAACAAGAAAGCGTGCCAAAGCGCTACTAGAAAAGCTTGGTCTGCGAACGGCAAAAATCTAGCGCGGAAACTCTAGAAAGCCTAAGTGTGGGTTCGTCAATTTATCTTGTCAACAAGTTATCGTATGAAGCGTGCGTGACGCTCCGGTGAATCGGAGACAAGGAACGGGCGAATTTCCCAGACGCAAAGCAAAGGAGCTCAGACTGGCGATTGGCCATTAATCTTTTCTAAATCATGTCTTTATGTAAAGCATTTAGACCGCGCTTTCTCAGTATGTATAGCCACGCATAAGGTCCGCATTAGCACTACCTGGAAGACCTTTCTGCGATCATAAACACGGGCGAATACGATGATGGAATCGGCAATTCGTGGTATTCAGCTAAGGCCCCATGCAAAAGCTATGCAAGTATTGGTGTACCGGAATTCTTCTAGGTTGACTCTACTGTCCTTACGCTATTAAATCTTCATAATATCTCTATATAGTGATACATCACGAAGCGTCCAGCGTAGACCTTTAATCTCCACCGGAGCCGAAAACGCCAATGAAAGACGCAAGAAAGAAAAACTACGCATGCAGCCGGCCTGGCCGTAGCGAACAAGGCTCTTGCCGAATGGGTGTTAGCTGCTGGGTGAAGTTGACCCGCTTTTTGACTCTCACGGGAGCTTTGCTGGCAGCGCCAAGCTTCGCGGAGATTCAGGGAACGGAACGCTTCGAGTTGGAGGACGGCAGGGAGTTGGTTCTGGAAGTCGGCACCATTGGTGTCGCGGAAAATAGAAATAAAGCCACTAGCCGCGAGATTGAAGTTGCCTATCTACGCGCCCCCTACGAGGGTAGCGGCAGCACTCTACCGACGTTCATTCTTCCCGGGGGGCCGGGAAGCTCCTACTCGCAGAAGCTAGAAGGCACGGGTCGTGGGCAAAGAATCACCGTTGAGCTGATTGATTTCTATCGCCAACGAGGCGACGTGGTACTGGTCGACCTTAGGGGTGTGAGTCGATCAAAACCCAATACGGTTTGCGATGGAGCGCCTAACAAATGGCTCTTCATCAATAGCCAGGATGACTTTTCGAACGTTCTCGCTGACAGTGCCCGTGCTTGCCGGGAAAAACTTCTGGCCGAAGGCTTCGACCTTGAGGGATACACTGTCCTTGAGGCCGCTGCCGACGTCATCGCTATCGCCGACAGCCTAGGCTACGAACAGTTCCGGCTCCACGGCACAAGCTTTGGTAGCCACTGGGCGATGACGGTCATGCGTTATCACGGGGAGCGCATCGCTCGGGCAGTGATTTCCGGAGTCGAAAGCTACGACCATACCTACGACGATCCGCGAGGCCTTCGCACTGCCGCAGAGCTGATATCTGCCATGGCCGAAAAAACATGGCAAGCCGATGGCCGCAAAAATGATCCGGTCAAGGAACTTGACGCCTTGATCAGTAATGCTCAGCGAGATCCCGAATTCGCCCACGGTTTGGAACCTTACCTGATCAGTGTACTTGCCACCGGCGGTCAGAGTTTCAGCTTGACCTCGCGCGCACGCCTACCGAAATGGCCAGAAGCCGCGGCCGATCTGGTCGATGGAAGGGTGTGGCTAGAGAAGACGTTTCTTCGTTTTTTCGGAGCCCGTTTCGCCGTTCCCAGCGGCTCTCAAGCGGCAGCGATAGGACTCTTTGACTGCTCCTCCGGTTTGTCCGACGAGCGACGCGCCCTACTGACGAAGGATTATGACCCGCTCTTTTCGTCCGGGGCCTTCAGCTTCTATGACACCATCTGCCCCGCGTGGAATGTGCCCGAGCTGCCTGAAAGCTTTCGCGCCGGCGAACCGGTTGAGGTACCGGTACTGTTTGTCCACGGAGATATCGATTTCGCAACACCTCTATCCAATGCGACGGAAAACCTTACCTTGTTTCCCAACGGGCACCTGGTAGTCATCGAAAACGGTTCACACAGCGCATTCGTGGAGAGCTTAAGAATGCACGAGGCAATGCCGACACTGGTTTTAAATTGGATCGATGGTGAGGCGCCCGCACTGACCCGAGTCTCACTACCTCCCGTGGAGTTTGAGTCTATCGACTAGAGCCCGCTGAGCTTAGGTTTGACGCCTAGGTCCTCGGAGTCCACGTGCTTAGATCTCAGGCGTCGATGCCAGCCGCTGACCAAAGGTTTTGAGTAGCCGCGCGATATCGGACCGCTGCTTTTGCGTAAGCTCAGAGATTGCATCATTTGCCTCGTCAAAGCGAAGCGCGATGAGTTTGTTGGTGAGCTTTACGCCTTTGGCGGTTAGGCGCGCTGTAAGAGACCTTCCGTCCACTTTGCTGCGCCGCCTCGCGACCAAACCTTTCTTAGTAAGGCGATTTAGCAGCGCGGTCATAGCACCAGACGTTAGCACGACCGCCTCTTGCAGCTCTGTGGGGGTCAACTCATAGGGATCACCAGAACGAAGGAGCGTTGCCAAGGCATCAAACTCTGAGTACAACAAACCGTGAGGCTTGAGCACTTCGTTGATACGAGCATCCAGGGTTACCGAGACGCGAAGCAGGCGCCCCACCACGGCCATCGCGCTCGCATCGAGATCTGGCCGCTCACGGCCCCAGTCGCTGATAAGGGTGTCGATCAGGTCCGAATCTTTACCGAGAGGCGTCGTTAACGGCTTCGCAGTCGCTACATTTGAGTCGCGCGCGTTAGACCTGTTCGGCTTTTTCTTCGCTTTGGTAATGGTAGTTTTTTTCTTAGCGTCCGTCTTAGCCTTTTTCTCTACCTTCTTCTCTCCCTTTTTCTTAGTAGAGAAAGACATCGTCGCTTTGGAATTTTTCTTCACCGGTGAATTGGCCCTTCTGCTGGTCGTGTCTAAAGCCGCTCTGGACTGTCGCCTTGGCGACAGCGCCTTGAGAGGTTTTTGTCTCCGTTTGCGGCATAGAGAGCGCAGTTCGTCTACGCAATCGAGAAGATAATACCAGTAATCACCGGTCGGGATTGGACAAGATCGAACCGATCGTCACCTTAGCGTGTGACGACAGGGGGACCGAGATGCCGTCTTAGAAAGTCGTCAATAGCCTCAAGATAGCGAAGGCGAGACTCGTAACGCTTTATCTGATGGGCCTCTCCTGGAAATACCACTGCCTCGACGGTTTTACCCCGTCGTCGCAAAGCCGTATACAACTCGAGGGACTGCTGCATCGCGGCGGAGCGGTCGTTGTCGCCATGAAGAAGAAGTAGAGGCTCGTTCCCCCAAGCATCGATTTTGGAGATCGCGGAGGAATCAAAAGCCCGTTGCTCAAGTTTCAGACGCTCCGGAATTCCGAACTGCAGCACCTCACCGAAATCCTTTTCCATCTCCGTCACCCAGTCACCGACTCCGGCAGACGAAATACCGGCAACATACGCATCGGAACGCGCAAGAGCATTAGTCACGTTGTGTCCGCCGTAGGAGTGTCCATAGATAGCAATACGATCTGGATCCACCTCGGCGAAGTTATCCTTGATGAACGCCGCAGCATCGATAAAGTCGTACACATCACCCGCGCCTCGGCCCCCGTAGCTCTCGGGTTCGCGGAAGTCCAGCCCATAGCCAGTGCCGGCACGAAAGTTCACGGAGAATACAAAGTATCCCTGACTGGCAAGGTACGGTAGCACCGTGCGGTAACTGAAATCGGTTCGCCATACGGGCCTGGCTTGACCACGGGGTCCGCCATGGCTGTGCACCACAGCAGCATGGGCGCCCTCAGCGGCCACTTCTGCTGGCCTATAAAGCACCATCTGAATCGTTAAGCCATCGCGCGCCTTAAACTCGACAATCTCGGGAGCCGGAAATCGCCCCGGAATCACCACGCTGGGATCGTGCTCGGTGCTCAACTGCCGAGGCGCCTTATCAACAGGTGCCAATAGCAAGCGTTCCGGAAGTCGCGATCCGGCGACTTCATACACAACGCCGCCGCCTGCGAGGGGCTTTACGGTAAATGGCATCGTTCCTTCACTACCAACGGAGACTCGCTCGAGCTGAAGTTCAGCATTTAAGGAAAGGCGGTAGAGCCCCAGCCGTGACAGGTCGCCGTCGGAGTTCGCTAATACATGCACAGTGCGCCGATCGAGTGATGCCGCCATTGCATGGACTTCAAAGGCGCCACGGGTAAGCTGAGTTAGATCACCGCCTGTTGCGGGAATCGCATACAAATGCTTCCAGCCAGTTTTCTCATAGGGGAAAACGAGCTGGCCATCTGCCAGCCACAATAACGAGCTCCTTCCCCCTAGGCCGGAGTAACCATTGGCTGAGAGGCCGTTGAAGCGAGACCCGTAGCCAGGATCTGAAGTGAATACTGCGCCACCACGCCCTGTGCTCGCATCCACCACCATGACATCAAAAGGTGCACCTTCGCGATGATCGGAAAAGCGCCAAGTCTTCGGCTCA
>JBCCQO010000021.1:0-16890 GCA_039024595.1 Pseudomonadota bacterium
ATCAAGAACAAGATCAACACCAAGACCGCGACCGGCAGCTAGCGTTCCACAGCCCTTTTTAACCTTAGCGTCAGTAGTGAGAAGAGCCAAAGAACCCCCACTCCGAGCAGCGCGAATTTTATCGTTGCAAATACGGCCGCTATTAGTGCGGGGGGCGCTGTCACACCCTTTAGCACCAGAGCTATCGACCCAAGGTTTTCGATGGCGTCGGCTAGCGCGATAGCGAGGGCCAAGGCAAAGGGAACTCGTCCGACACCAGCCAAGCCCGGGTGAAGTTTTTGTCGCAAAAGCGTGATCGCTGCGGCCAATGTGGCCGGATAGGAGAGCAAAAACAGATAGTCAAAGCCAAGGAGCAATAGCAGTACTTTATGCTGATACGGAGACCAGGCATTTAAAGCTTCTTCGCAAGTTGAGGAAAATCCACAAAATTCAAAGGCGACTATGCCCTGCGGCGTAGTCTGATTGCGAAGCTCGCCGTCGAGGTAGACCACCGCCGAGCCGCATAAGAGAAGCGTTACCAGTAACCAGGGAAAGAGCCGCCGGAGGTAAGTCGCCGCTGGATCTACCATGGGTAAGGGCCATAGAGATTCCAGTAGGCCAGATCGACGCTGAGCACGAGGCCTAGCAGCATATAAAAGCAATGGAAGCTTTTACTCGCGAGCGTTGCCTCTGATCTAAGCAGCTTTAACGTCCCGTAGGCATGAAAAACAGTGATCGCCGGTACGAAATAGGTCGCCACTAGCATGGCCTTCACGGTGAACGACAAGCCAAAGACAAGGCTCTCGTTCAATCCCAAAGCGCAGGCGAATACGCTCGTGATCGCAAGCGACTGGAGCCAAGCGGCTTGCCTCACCGCACGTAAGGACTTTGAGCCATCGGAGTTGATCGACGAACCAACACGATTCTTCAAGACCCGAAAGGGCCACGTCAGCAAGCACCAAAGGCTCAGGCCAATAGTGCCTGCAAGGAAGGTCACCTGCACGGATACGTGTTCCCACCAGCGTAGTTTGTAAAAGGAACTGAGAACACTCCCCACTAGCATGGTAGGTTTGTCGGTCGCGGTCTGAAACAGCAAGGTTGTGTCTTTATCTTCACGACGAAACTCGTCAACCCCTACCGGCGTCCAATACGTTGGCTTGCGGTCTAGACCGGTGATGCGAAGTCGATCGCCCCGGGCCTTTCGAACCTGTACTTCGCGAGTCAGCCTCAACAATCGATCTGGCGTGGTCTCCGCATTGCGGTAGGTGGACCAATTTCCTGTGTACGTCTCCAGGTCGGGGACCGCAACCGCATCGAACGGCGAACTTTCGCTCGGAAAGTAGCGATCCAAGAACTGGCGGTGCACGGCCGAGGTGACCTTCTTACCACCGCGTGTATTCGTGGACACGAACAAGCTGATGTTGTGTTCCGGAATGAGCAAAAACTGAGTGGTAAATTGGCGCGTGCCGCCCGAATGTCCATAGATAAACAAATCGCCCTCGCTGTAGTTTGCGAACCCGTAAAGCCAGGGTTTAATGTTCGGATGCACATCAAAGTAAGGTTGCCGCATCTCCGCAACGGACTCAGAACGGAGAATGCGGCCGCCGTCGACGCTTCCGTCGCCCAAATGAGCTCGAGCAAAACGAGTCATTGCGAGCGCGCTCGCACTCATTCCACCCGCCGACCCCATAGGCACATAGACAAACTCTTGCGCAGTGGGCTGTCCATTGATCGGGCGAAAACCCGCAGACATTTGCGGGGCGATCGCTTCTGGAAGCGGCTGAAAGGCAGTCGCATCAGTCATTTCGAGCGGATCAAGAATGTGCTCTTGCACATAGGACTCCCAGCTTTGGCCGCTGACTTCTTCCAGTACAAGACCCGCCAGGCCGACACCATGGTTTGAATAGCTCGACACAACGCCAGGCGGTCGGACGCGAGCGGGCAGTTCCGCATTAAGAATGACGCTCGACGGCAGCATATCTCGGGCTTCATCGCCGAAGAGTCGAACAATTCGCTCCTCGAAGCCCGCGCTGTGTGTGAGCAGGTGCCGAAGCGTGACCGCTTGCTCAAACGTATCCGGCACCTGTAGCGTCGTCAGGTACTCGTTGATGTCGGTATCAAAATCAACCTGACCCTGTTCACGCAATTGCATGAGTCCAGTCCAGGTAAAGAGTTTGCTAACCGAACCAATGCGAAACAACGTTTTGCGTGGATCGACTTTTAGCTGCTCATCTAAATTACCAAACCCATAACCTTTAAGGAGGGCGATCTCATCGTCCTGCGTGATCGCAAGAGTGACGCCAACCACACCCGCTTCTTGCATGGCGGTCTCGATCACCCCATCCAGAAAAGCTTCAAGTTCCGCTCGGTCAATAGGATCTCGCGCGTGAGTAATAGAAACGTGTGCGACCGCCAGCCAGCCAACCAGCAGCGCCAAAACACGCAAAAGCGCTGCCCGGATCACGGAGTTATTCTCAATACACTCAATGCGCGTGTAATTTGGGCGCCGTGTGCGACCACGACAACGCGTAAAAACCCAAAAATGTAATGAGAACACCTTCGTCTTATTCCTTATCGGGGCGGATTCAACAACAGGGCTCAGCCATTAAATTTCAGCACCCGTCCACTATCCGTGAGTCTTTTCTTTTAATTTATTATATAAATCAATAATTTGTGAGGATTAATTGATAGATATTCTTGTTTATGAAACATCCGCTTTACAAACCTTGCCACAAGTAAACGACACCCGCTCATGGATACCATGAGCTTAGGAGCTGACTAGCCGAGCTCAGAAAAGATCATCCGAACCGCGCGCTGTTCTTCCCCCCAGGGCGCGATGTTTGTCATCTGTAGCACCAGACTACTATCGGGCCTCTGCGAAAATGCTAGTCGCCAGCCCCAATCTGGGCCCTCCCCCGCTGGATAGGTGTAGTACAAGCTCAACAACGACCAGCGCTCCTCTTGCACACAGCGCGCGGGTTCAGCTTGGTGAAAGCTATCCGACCAGTAAACCGACCCGTCGTCACCGAGTGTGAAGCGTCCCTCATGATGCTTATCACCACGCGACCAACTGTATGAGAGCTGATGAGAGTCAACGGAAAGCTCACAACCACCCTCGATGGCCTCGTTGCCCCCAACATCTAACCAAAGTTCAGACCGACCACTCCAATGACCGCCGCGTATTCCCGGAAGTAGATCCATTACTAGCACCCTCCATACAATCTAGTGTGTGCTTCACAAGAGTGATTTCGTTTCCGTGGTTAGATTGAGTCCTGCAATGCCAACCACAATAAGCAGAATACACCCTATTCGAACAAGCGATGCCGATTCTTCAAACCAGACTATCCCGGCTATTGCTACACCCACCGCGCCTACCCCCGTCCACGCCGCATAAGCGGCCCCAATCGGTAGCGATTTAATGGCCTGTGAAAGCAGCATAAAGCTGGCCCAGGCGGCCACGCCAAACAGGATCGTCGGCCCGATCTTGGTAAAACCTTCCGACTGCTTGAGTGATAAGGCCCATACAACCTCAAACAGACCAGCAATAATTAACAGCAACCACGCCATGACTTAGCTCTCCTCGATCAGCATTCTCGGCCCACGCCTCAGCCCACCCGTTAGCCCGCTACTTCGTTCATTGAAGTACCTTGATGGGATATCTAGTCCGCACCAGCTCCGGCTGAAAAACTCTCGTTGGTCTTTATCGATCCCGTAAAAAATCGTGTATGTGTGCGCGTAAGACCTTCGCGATAGCGTAACGGGCTCACGGTCTTAGACTCCGATTTTGAGCGCAACCGAGCCCAGGCGAGGCTAATGACGCTAATCAAGACGCTGAAGATCACAAGTTGAACAAACCGCTTCATGGATGAATTTTCCATTTTCGCGAAAACTGAGCCCTTTGCCCGAGACCGTCTAGTCTTTACAATCCGCAGCTGGCGAAATAGTTGTAAACTTTGCTTTACAGACTATCATTAAACATTAGTTGACACTTACGTGTCAGTCCCCGGTATGCCAGCGTCGATCTGAAGCCAGGTCGCGTTGTTAGGATCTACCAAAGGTTCGCAGCCAGGGGTCACGCTTAGGGGAGCGAAATGGCGGGGCAAGAGCTTCGAAGTAGCGGCGAGTACATGACGCCCGTACCTACACAGTGGGTGGGTCCGATCAAAATAACCGGGGATGTGCTGGATGAAGAAGTCAGCGTACCCATGGCTACCTACGAAAGTCCCCTGTGGCCCTCTACCGGTCGCGGAGCGAAGGTCTCCCGGCTATGTGGGGGAATTCGCTGTACCGTCGTTGACGAGCGCATGAGCCGCTCGATCGCTCTGCGCGCCCCAAACGCGCAAGAAGCAAACAACGCCTGGCAGTCGATTGCAGCACGTCAGCCCGAATTAGAGGCGGTTGTTGCCTCCACGAGCCGCTTCACCCGATTGATCAATATCAATCGACAGATTGTCGGTAACTTGCTTTTCTTGCGTTTCGAGTGCGTCACCGGCGATGCCTCAGGGCACAACATGGTCACCGGCGCAGCGGACGCACTGCAAGCGTGGCTGCTGACCGAGTACCCGGTGCTGGAGTATTCGACAATTTCCGGCAACTTCTGCACCGACAAAAAGGTCAGTGCTGTAAACAGCATCCTAGGCCGGGGAAAATACGTGGTAGCCGAAATAGAGATTCCAAGGGATATCTGCTCTTCAAAGCTTCGCACCACGCCAGAAGAGATGCTCAGGCTGAACATCGAAAAGAACCTTATCGGGGGCAACATTGCCGGCAGTCTGCGTAGCGCAAACGCACACTTTGCGAACATGCTCCTCGCTTTCTATCTGGCTACCGGCCAGGACGCCGCGAACATCATTGAAGCTTCACAAGGGATCGTGCATTGCGAAGCACGAACTGATCATCTGTATTTTTCCTGTACCCTTCCGAACATCATCGTGGGAACCGTCGGCAACGGCAAAGGCCTCGATGTCATCAACGAAACGCTCGAAAAGATGGGTTGTCGGGAAGAGAGAGAACCCGGTGAAAATGGTAGGCGGCTAGCAGCTTTGTGCGCTGCAACCGTATTGTGCGGCGAGTTGTCTCTGCTTGCGGCGCAGACTAATCCCGGTGAACTTATGCGCACTCACTTCAAGATGGAGCGCTAGTGACCGACCTGATCAATACCCGCAAGCTAGATCATCTCCGCGCTCTGGCGGACGATGCGGGTATTGAACGTCGCGCTGCCGGCTTCGAGGGTGTTCGTCTGCGGCACCGGGCTTTACCCGAAATAGCTTTCGAAACGGTCGATACGCGCACGCGCTTTCTAGACAAAGAGCTCGAGATGCCTTTGCTGATATCCTCAATGACCGGCGGCGCCGATGAGGAAATCGCCAAAATCAATCGGAATTTAGCCGAGGCAGCGGAGCGTTGCGGCGTCGCAATGGCCGTTGGATCGCAACGCGTCATGCTCAGCGACCCGGCTGCGGCAAAGAGTTTTACGCTGCGAGAACATTGCCCCAGCGTGCCTCTAATAGGCAATCTCGGTGCGGTGCAGCTCAATCACGGCTTTGGCCTTACTGAGTGCCAGGCAGCGGTAGATGCGTTAAGCGCCGATGCCCTTTATTTACACCTCAATCCATTGCAAGAAGCCGTTCAGCCGGAGGGTGACCTTAACTTTGCCGGCCTAGCGGATCGAATCGCCACCGTGGTAGAAGGCTTACCCGTCCCGGTGTTACTAAAAGAAGTCGGCTCGGGACTATCGCGTGAAGATGTTGAATTGGGGTTGAACGCTGGGGTGCGTCACTTCGATGTTGCAGGGCGAGGCGGTACTTCCTGGAGCCGCATCGAGTACCACCGACGGGTGGATGCGGCCGACGACATAGGCCTGCTTTTTCAAGATTGGGGACTGACCACGGTAGAGTCGCTAGAAGAAGTATACAGTGCCCTGGCAACGCGCCCGGAAGAAACCACGATCATAGCCAGCGGAGGAATGCGCAGCGGGATCGACATGGCGAAAGCAATGGTCCTTGGAGCGAATCTTTGCGGCATCGCAGCGCCTTTCCTGGAGGCGGCAAAGGACTCCAGCGATGCAGTGGTCGCTCGCATAGGTCGTTTGCACCGGGAATTCAAAACCGCTCTTTTCCTATTGGGTTGCGCTGACTGCAAAGCGCTCATTGGCGATAAATCGCTGTTGTTACATTAGCTGTTGTTACGTGAACTGTTGTTACATGAACTGTTGTTACATGAACTGGGGGCACGCTTATGGGCGTCGGCCAAACAGATGAACAGACTGATCCCGAGACCATCGCAACGGATCGAAAAAAGGCGGAGGTGACCGTGCAAATGCCAGCAACCAACATCAGGGTCGGCATCGACTGTATGAGCTTCTATGTCCCCCATCAGTACCTTGCGCTCGAGACCCTCGCCGAACAGAAAAAGATTGACCCGGAAAAATTCTTCGCCGGTTTGGGCCAGGAAAAAATCGCGATCCCAGGCCATGACGAAGATGTAGTTACTCTCGCTGCGGAGGCCGCAAAGCCCCTCATTGAGAAATGCGGCACCCAAGGCATAGACACCCTACTGTTTGCGACGGAAACGGGTATCGATCAGTCCAAGGCGGCGGGCCTATACGTGCATCGGCTCCTGGGATTGCCGCAAAACTGCCGTAACGTCGAACTCAAACAAGCCTGCTACAGCGCAACCGCAGCGCTGCAAATGGCGTGCGGGCATGTCGCGAGAAAACCCGATCGTAAGGTGTTAATCATAGCCTCAGACATTTCACGCTATGACTTAGACAGTGCTGCGGAAGCAACGCAAGGGAGCGGCGCGGTAGCGATGCTGGTAAGCGCCAACCCGAGGCTGTTGGAAATCGACGCCGCTTCCGGCTGTTTTAGCGAAGACATAATGGATTTCTGGCGGCCAAACTACCGCAAAACACCATTGGTTGATGGCAAGTTTTCCACGCTCAAATACCTCTACGCACTTGCCCATGCATGGCAGGATTACGGCGACAATGGAGGTCGCACATACAAGGATTTGGCGCAGTTCTGCTACCACATTCCGTTTACACGGATGGGGAACAAAGCACACGAGCAACTCGCCACCCTTAACCAGGAGCAGGCCGCCGCCGACACCGTATCTCCCGGCCTCACCTACGCACGGCAAATCGGTAACTGCTATGCCGCATCCTTGTACCTCAGCATGATCTCTATGCTCGAAACCTGCGAAGCCGATTTAAGTGGCAAACCCGTAGGGCTCTTTAGCTATGGATCGGGTGCGGTAGCGGAGTTCTTCTCCGGAGTCGTTCAAGCGGGCTATCGGGACCATCTCCTCAAAGATCACCATCAAATGTTGCTCGCGGAGCGCAGCGCATTGAATTACGAAGACTATCGGCGACTCTGGTATGCGCCGGATCCTCAGGATGGCAGTAAAATCGTCATCGACCGTTCCAACGGGCCTTTTGCCCGCGGACAATTTAAACTAGCAAAGATTGATGAGCACAAACGCCATTACCAAAACGCAGGAGCGTGATACCGCAGTAGCACCCGGGAAGGTCATCCTTTCCGGTGAGCACTCGGTCGTCTATGGAGCGCCAGCGATTGCTGTCGCCGTCGATCGACACACGGAACTGACGTTCACGCCGATGCACAAAACGGAGGGGGTGCGCACCGCCTTTGAGGACTTGTCGCACGGCCAGTTCTATCCGCTGGACATTTTAAAGACCTTTAAAGCGGGCCTGGATCGGCGCTTCGATCAGTTTGTTCGCGGCGATATTCCGGTACAAAAAATTCTACAGCGTCCAGATGATTTGGCGGTGTATACGCTTGTTTTCCTCATGCACTTATTGCCGATACCGGGTGTTAGCCAAACGCGGCGTTTACCGGTCCCGGGTCAGCTGAACTCGCGCACAGCGCTACCAATGGGCGCGGGCATGGGGTCCTCCGCGGCGATAATTGCGGCGACTTTTGTGCTTTACGAGCACATGCTCAATCTCCCCCAAACCCTCTCAGAACGATTTGAGCGGGTTCGCTTCTGTGAGCGTTTACAACATGGTAAGGGCAGCGCCATTGACGCTGCAGCCGTCGTGTACGGTGGCGTGAACCGAGTCCACAAAGACACCCTGGAGCACCCCGACATCAGCCCACTCCACCCCTTAAGAACCGGTACCGGTTGGTATTGGGTACTTCATGGCGTACCAACCTCCTCCACCGGCGAATGCGTCGCAGCGGTTCGGGAGAATCACGGTGCTGATAGCGCACTTTGGAGTGCGTTCGAGCAGTGCACGAATCAGTTCACCGATGGCCTGGAAGCAAATCAAGACCCGCGAGAGATTCTCAAAGAGAATCACCAGCTATTAACGCGGATTGGTGTCGTGCCGGCGGCGGCCCAGCGCTTTATCGATGAGGTTGAACGGGCAGGAGGCGCTGCAAAGGTTTCCGGCGCTGGATCGATTCGTGGCGATAACGCAGGCATCGTGCTTGTCTACATGCCCGAGGACGCGCAGATGCATGCCCTGATGCAAAAGCACCCCAACATGCGGTGGGAGACCCTGCGTATGGCTCCGCAAGGCGCACATCTGCGCTTAGCGCCTCGTGCGCTCGAAGCCAATACCGGAGCGGTAGAACCCGTCTAGCGAGGGTATAAGTCGTGACCGAAGTCGTGGCCTCCGCGCCTGGCTCCATCATGATTACCGGCGAGCACGCGGTGGTGTACGGACACCCTGCCATCGTCGCCGCAATCGACCAACGTCTCACCGTTTACGCCAGTTCGCGGCAAGATCGAGTGCTGGAGATACACTCGACAATCACCGACCCGGTCGAAGTACCGCTTGACGAACTCTCAGCGAGCGGACCCCTGCGCTTCGTCACTGGCACCGTGAAAGCGTACCGCGAATCGCTGCATCACGGACTTAGACTCCGGATTGAATCCACCATCGATAGCACGCTGGGTTTGGGCTCTTCCGCTGCGGTGATCGCTGCCGTATCGCTGGCTGCGATTGCAAGTACTCGGTTAGACAAGCCTGTTTCGGTCGCGACCAAGCTTGATCAGCAAACACTCCACGATGCACACCGGCGCGGGCTTGCGCTTATCCGTTCTGTACAAGGTCGCGGCAGCGGTGCAGATCTCGCCGCCAGCCTCTGGGGCGGCATGCTCAGCTACCAGCTTGTAGACAGCGGCTGCACCGTTGATCAGCTCACGACACCGCCACCGCTCAGTCTTTGTTATTGCGGCTATAAGACCCCCACCGAGCAGGTGCTTGAAACCGTTGTCAGGAACAGCAAAGGGCGCGAAAACGAAATTGAAGGTCTTTACTCAGCCATGGGCACTTGTGCACAGCGAGCGATAAAAGCTGCGTACAACGAGGATTGGCCAATCTTTGGCCGTGAACTAAACCACTACCAAGAACACATGAAGACGCTCGGAGTTTCTGACCCAAGGCTTGATGAGCTTGTAGCGAGTGCGCGATCCCATCCGGGAAACCTTGCAGCGAAGATTTCCGGCTCAGGCCTGGGCGACTGTGTCGTTGCCATCGGTGGCGCTCCGGAGAACTTCTCTTCTTCACCCCTGGCGCAGCAGGGAGCTTCTTTCCATGGCTGAGGCGCAGGTGCCGATAGAAATTCTAAAGCTGGTTGAAACACTCTGTGGACCGGCGCCCGAACAGCTTCAGGAGGCGCAGGCTTTTGCCCCGAGCAACATCGCCCTTGCAAAGTACTGGGGTAAGCGAGATGAGGTGCTAAACCTTCCGCACAACTCATCGGTTTCTGTTTCCTTGGGTTCTTTGGGGTCGTACACCAAAATCTCGGCCGCTGAGGGTGCGGATGAGGTGTATCTGGCGGGTAAAGCGCTCGACCGGAGCGAGCCTTTCGCAGCCAAAGTATTGCAGTTCGTAGAACTCTTTCGGCGCGGCCAGAGCCTCCCTATAAGAGTGGACACGTCAAACTCGATTCCGACTGCTGCGGGCCTCGCTTCCTCGGCGTCCGGTTTTGCGGCACTGATGAAAGCACTCAATGAGGCGTTTGGTTTAGCTTTGTCCCTTCCTCAGCAAAGCCTGTTCGCGCGCTTCGGGAGCGGCAGCGCTACCCGCTCCTTTTGGGATGGCTTTGTCACCTGGGAACGGGGGGTGCGAAGCGATGGAAGCGACAGCTACGGCGTACCCCTTGAAACCGAATGGCCAGAGTTTCGTATTGCGCTTGTTCCTGTCAACACCGCGCCAAAAAGTCACTCTTCTCGGGATGGGATGAACCATACAACGGCTACCAGCCCTCTCTACGCCTCATGGCCTAAGCAAGCAGAAGAGGATTTCTGCACCGCGGTTGCTGCTATCAAAGATCGTGATTTCCCAACTTTGGGCCCGCTGTGCGAAGCAAACGCGCTCGCCATGCACGCCACGATGAGCGCTGCGCGCCCTGCCCTTCACTACCTGTCCGCCCAATCCTGGGAGATCTTAGAGAAACTTTCGCAAGCTCGCGGGGATGGTTTGGCAGCCTTTGCCACTATGGATGCGGGACCAAACATAAAGCTTCTCTACCTTGACGCGGCGCGAGACGATGTGATGAGTCTGTTTCCGACTGCTACGGAAATCTCACCTTTTAACTAGCAACAAATCTAGTCGCGAAAGTCGTGGTGGAGTAGGAGTAGTAGGAGTAAAAAGCGCGTCGCTTAACGCGCCTCCACATGCCTCGACACACTACCTATACACCTTACCTCTACACCTTACCCCCATACGTACTCTCTTGATGCGCTAGCTTCGCTAGGAAGGCTTTTTAGGCCGAATTATCGCCCACTGATCGAGTTTTGCGGCAAAGCTCAGCGTTGCATTCGCCGGGCTCGTAGAAGGCATTCTCGTAAGCTTCGGCATTAGCTTTACTTGTTCAAGCTCCGCTCGCTGCTGAAGCTTAGGTGCCGAATGACGGTGAAAAAGACGTTCTGCCATCGCACCGTTGAAGACAATTTGATCCAGCCGTGGACAGCGATCCAGCAGAGTAGCGAAGTCATTCACCACAACAGAATCGCTCTTTATCGCCGAGTCCAAGCTACCCTCGCGAACACAGCTTTGCAGTACATCCCAGACGCCAACGCCCGCTTTCAGCAATTCCGCCGTGCGCTTCGCGTACGGCCAGGAACACCGGATAGAAAACAGCGCCTCCATCATGGGCCAAAACTGATTCCGTGGGTGAGCGTAGTATTGTTGTGCCTCTAAGGAGGCCTGACCCGGCATTGTGCCGAGAATGAGTGTGCGCGTAGCGCGGTTGATGATCGGCGGGAAGCAGGAAAGCTCGTTCATTGACGCCAGTGTTGATCGCTTCGGACTCAAGCGCGCATCCTATTCGGCAATGAATATCTTCCAGACCCCGACCGGCTCCCATACCTTATGGAGGTCTCTGAGAGCTACGTCACGATCATGGCCAAGTACCTGGGTCCGGTAGCGATAGGTAAATGCGGACACCCGCATATTGGCCGCGCAGTGGACCCAAAGATGGTCGTTTTGTAGCTCTTCAATGAGTGCGCAAAAGCGTTCGAAGTCTTCCTCTTGAGGGCTTTGAAAATCGACCGGAAGGTGATGATAGGCAAGCCCCAGCGCCGCCAGAACCCGAGGCTCATCAATCAACGAGTTCTCAAGAACGCTGGTGGGCGCTAGATTGACTACGGTACGTACGCCTGCGTTCTTAATGAGTTCAAACTGCTTTTCGCTGGGCTGCCCAGAAGTCGCATACAAACCATCAATCGGCTGGTAGTTATAGATGTCCTCTAATTCGTTCGCCGGACCTCCACCGAACACTTTGCGACGAACGACTTCGCGCAGAAACTTTGCCACGGTCTTTACCGTACTAGCGTGAGCGGCCATGGGTATTCCTAATGAGCAAGCGGATTCGAGACAATCAGGCGTAGGCCCCTAACGCGGCAGCCGGTAACTGACGTTGCCGTTATTAATCGCGATGTATCGCTTTTTTTCTAGCGTGTCGATGAGGGACTGCAACTGACCAGCAGACAATTTTTCAGAGAAGAGCGCCTGAATAGTGTTGGCTAGCGTTTTTGCTTTTCTGGGTCGGGATTGCCCGCGCCCCACTAAGTTCTTCACGATGGAGTCGATCTTTTCATCGTTCGACGTTTCCTTGGACATTCGAAGGACGGAAATCTCTGCGAGATCGTTGACTCGCTGTGCATCGATCTTGCGCGACCGCATGTGCGTTAGCAAAGGATCAAAGCCCTTATCTTTAGAAACAATATGGAAGACCGCTGATGGCTCCTTGGATGCGATTTCACCCAGGTAATAGGCGAGATGAAAGTCCAAGGCATTGCTTCCCGTACCAGAGATCTTTAAGTACTGCGCCGACTCGCCCATTGCCTGCATGGCCTCTGCCAGATCGAAGGGAATGCGCGACTGGGTAGCGCCTACAAAGACCAGCACCTTAAAGGGGTGTCGCTTGAGGACCTCGAGATTTTTTGGACGAACGTTTTCGAAATCAATCAGCACATAGTTTGTTTTCAACCATGCTCTCCTCTATTCATCGCAGGCCAGAGAGTAGCAATGACCCTGAGGCTCGCGCTAGGCGCCAAACTCGATTTCTTTTAACGCTTAGCTAGGAACGCGATGGGCATATGGGACATTTCGCGGATCAAGGCACTGGCTTTAACATCCAGGATCGCTGAACGCGATTCGATCGAAAACGGTCGCCTCTTGGGATTAGTCAACGAAGATACCCGCCATTCAAGCGGATCGTTTCCCAAAGCGGACACCCCAAATAAATGTAAAGCATGCTTTACTTTGAGAGCGAAGGTGGCATACACTGAATGTAAAGCACACTTTACCTACAGCAGGTCGCCTTATGCTTAACAAAAAGCAATACGCCATCGAATTTGGCAGCAGTATGGTTCTTTATTCGCTCTCGATATTTGCGAGCGTAGGTTTTCTCATCAAACATCCCGATTCGCCGTGGAAAGTATGGATTTCAGTCACCCCAATGATTCCCGCCATTCTGGCAACGGTTGCCGTGCTGCGGGCGCTACGCCAGCTCGACGAGATGCAGCGCAGCATTCAAATGAATAGCTTTGCGATCAGCTTCCTCATAGTAGGTCTAGTGACCTTCACCTACGGCTTTCTCGAAAACGTCGGTTTTCCCCATATTCCTTTTCTTTGGATTTTTCCCTTTATGATCGCCACCTGGGGTATTTGCACGCCGTTCGTAGCCAAGAGCTATAAGTGAAGAATCAGCTAAAATCGCTACGCAAAGAGCGCGGCATCTCGCAGGCGGAACTTGCCGAAGCGCTGGCGGTTTCGCGGCAAACGGTTATCTCTATTGAGAACGGGAAGTACGACCCGAGTCTTCCGCTAGCGTTTCTAATTGCGGATTACTTTTCGCTCCTCATCGAGGACATCTTCTTGCCAGAATAGCTAAGGGATGTGTTCACCCCGCAAACACAGTCAGTCTAGGGTAAACCGATCCAGAAAAGCTGTTACACCGGAACCTCCCGGTTTAGTAGCGCCACCCAGCAAGTAGATAGCGCCCTTTGCGGCAATAGCACCAAGACCATGACGGGGCCGCGCCATCGGTGTAACAGCGGTCCAGCGATCGCTTGATGGGGTGTACTCCCAGGCGTCATCGAACACACCGCGTTCGCCACCCAGCCACTCACCCCCAAAGGCGTAGATTTTTCCTTCCAATACCGCCGCCGCCAGTCCGCCTTGCCCTTCTTTCGAGGATGCTCTAAGAGACGGAGGTAGAGGCGCGATCGCTTCCCAACGGTCGCTCGGAACATGATAACGGGAACAACTTCTGGACTCCTGACGATCAACGGTGCGCCCGCTGATCACGTATAGATGATCGCCGATAACGGCACCTGCGGAAGAATTTCGTGCCTCCGGCAGCGGTGTAAGTTCGTCCCATCGATCGGCCACCGGGTCATAGCGGTGGTGCAAACCACTGTCTCTATGGTCTTCCCAATCAGCGTTGTTCTCTCCGGCAGGGACGCGGCCGCCAATCATATGGAGCTTTTCATCGCTAATCAGAGTCACCGCTTCCGCCCGCGGCCCTGGGAGGGGTGCCGCTTTTTCCCAGGCTCCGCTCAGCGGATCGCTAATACGCCAGTGCTCAGTCCGCATTTGCCACATATTCAGACCGCTGCGGCGAAAGCCTCCAAAAGCATGCAGCTGACCGGTAACTTGCGCTAACGCGATATGGTGACGAGGCTCCGGGAGGTCCACGCCCTCCTGCCACTCATGGGTTTGCAGATCGTAAAGCGCCATCTTGCTGAGCACCGGATCGCCGAGCCGAACGGCGATACCACCCCCACTTAGCAAGAACGAGCGGCCTTCTCGCTGAAACAAGCAGGGATATATCTCCTGCGATGCGAATGGCATGTCGCCAAGCTCTTCGTAGCGACCGCTCAGCGCCGCCTGTATTGGCGATGAAAGCGGACCCGCGAAGGCTAAAACAACGCTGGATTGAAGAAACGCTCTTCTGCGCATAGGTGTACCTCTTAAGAACAAAGCAGAGCTTCGACGAAGACTTGCTCGGGCCACAACAAAAGAAGTGAGATCCTAGCAGTAAACGCTTGAAACCGGCGCAAGGTGCGGCCTATCCGGCGGCTGCGCGCTCTATCCAGCGATCGATGAAAGCCAGACTGTGGGGATCGGAGGTCAGCGTTCGAGCCCGCGTCAGCGAGCTTAGCACCAGCGTTCTATTGTCACTCACCTCGGCCAGTTTGGCGCGCACAACCCAGTAGGGCTGATAGGTCTCCGCTCGCTCACCCAGCGCTTCAAGAATATCCTTGGCTGCGTTTAAGTCTCCTGTTTCCACCAGCGCAGCAGACAAGCCGCAATGGGCACCCAGGGTCGGCGCGAAATGAATGAGCCGCCGGTATAACGCGACCACTTCCCTGTGGACAGGCCTTTGCTCAAGGCAACCGATGATGTGCGCAGACTGAATCGCCGCCTCGAGCTGAAACCGCCCCGGTGCGCGCCGTTGCGCCGCCCGTTTTAGTACCACTTCGGCACGGGTAATACGAGTGTTGTCCCAGACAGAGACATCCCGTTCGGCGATCGGACCAACCGACTCATCATTGCCGATGGCAAGGCGAAATAAGCATAGCGCAAACAACCCAAGCACTTCTGGCTCATCAGGAAACGCCGAAGCAAGCAGCGCGGCTAAGTACTCTGCCTCCAAGGCCAGTTGCAAGCCTTCTCCACCAATCGTAAGCGCCGCATAGACTGCATCAATCACAGCGCCCAGCCGCTCCGCCCTCTCATGAGGTGCAGGGACGACAAAAGGAATCGCATTCGCGCTGATCTTGTTCTTCGCACGAACTAAACGGTGACTCATAGTCGTCGCTTTGCTCACCCAAAGGGGCGCCATGGCGTCTGCATTGACGCCGAGGACTGTTTGTAGCATCAAGGGTGCACGGATGTGCTCATCGATCGATGGGTGTGCACACACGAACAACAGCGCAATGCGCGAGTCCTCCGACGGGTGTACCGGGCTTGCAGTGTCTGCGTCGTGTCCCTGCCCGCTCGAACCGACAGAACGCTCGCCTTGTTCTTCAAGTAGCTGCTTCAGGTGCTCTTCGTTGGCCTCTGCGATGTTCGCCGCCCGCCGACCATCGATAAAACCTCGCTGCGCAACCGTGAGCAACCACGCTTCCGGGTGATCGGGTACTCCCTTTTCCGGCCATACCGTTAGAGCCTTCGCAAACGCCTCCGCCAGCGCATCTTCCGCTGCGTGAATATCGCCGATCTTTTTGGCAAGCACCGCAACGAGCCGCCCGCGACTTTCCCGGGCGACTCTTTCCGCTGTTGACCAGCTGCGATCAGACACGGCCTAGTGCTAGCCAAAGTCGGCAATCGGGCGTATCTCTACGTGACCAGACGCCGCTGCAGGACACTTTTCAGCCCACTTGATGGCCTCATCCAGTGAATCAACTTCAATGATGTAGTAGCCGCCCAACTGTTCTTTCGTATCGATGAACGGACCGTCTTGGATGGTTCGCTTACCTTCGCGAACACTCACCGTAGAAGCCGTAGCGGCTCCTTCAAGCGGGTTGCCACCGACCATAACGCCGGCTTCCTCCATTTCCGTTGAGTAGGAAATCCAAGGCGCCATGTACGCCTCAAAAGCCGCGCTCTCAGTAGCGCGCTGCATAATCGCTTCGTCTTCAAACAGAATCAGCATGTATTGCATCGTAAAACTCCTTCATTTATTGGCCGCAGCGACCGTTTGTGCGTCTGCTGCAGGCTAGCTGCCCTTCTGGGTCCGTACTTGAGACGTGCGGAGATTAAGGATTTCGACAAAACACTGAAATTTGATCAAATTATTTTTCTTTTCCTTAATCGTACAGATACTCGAGTGAAATATCCCAAGCGCTGTCGGTAGTTGCGGGTCACGGGACGTCCGCCAAGAGATTGTCGCTAGCGAGTTATGGGAGTGAGACGTGGGGAATGGGCAATGGGCAGTGGAGAGAAAGGAGTAGAGAGAGGAGCAGAGAAAGGCGTAGAAAGTGGTGCGAACACAGCAGCGACGACCCTACTGGGTCGTAATCTGCGCGCGACTCTCTTGGCTGACGTTGCAAAGCCTGCCGTCGGTGAGCGCTTCCATAGCTTGCTGCTGGCAGAGGAACACTCGTCCGCTCAGCCGCTCAAGCACATCGGATCGTTGCAGCGAGTCCATTACTGGACCTTTAACTTCGCTTAGATGCAGCGTAATACCGCGCAGACATAAGCTTTCTGAGAGTTCCTGCAACATCAACACAGCGCTCAGGTCTATTGCGTTAACTGCAGAACACTGCAAGACAAGGTGCCTAACCGCACCGCCCTGTTGCGCGAGGCAGTCACTAACGACTTTCTTTAAATAGTCCGCGTTTGCAAAATGAAGGCTCTCATCAATGCGCAGCGAGAGCACAGTCGGATCCGTAACAACCGAATGGCGTCGAACGTTCCGAAAG
>JBCCQO010000022.1:0-16812 GCA_039024595.1 Pseudomonadota bacterium
CATAACAGCTCTCGAACCCAGGGCAGGTGCTCACGACCCACAAACATGTGCTCCGACACCACATAGGCCGGGGCATCTACAATACCGCGCAGTTCGCCTTCCTCCTGCTCGCGTTCCAGAGCGCCCAGGGCAGCGTCGATATTCGGCGCCTCACCGGTCCACCCTGCTGTCACGGCTAGCCCGTTAACTACGTCGGCGTCATTCAAATCCTGACCTTGCACCCAGTACGCGCGGTAGCAACTCTCGATGAAGCGTGTCGCATCACCGGACCAGAGCGCGAGTACGCCTAAAGCCCTATCAGAGCTGCCGGGACTCTCACGCCAATGCATCTCAAGTCCCCGGAGTTCAGCATAGTGTTGGTGGATACGAAGGCGTGATTGCGCTCTCACACGACGGTGCCTGGCACTAACGGACGGATCCTGGACCTCGTTCGGTATAGGACGATCCCAACAGCGGAAGGGTTTCCACTGCACGGCCGCGCCCCTGTCTTTCAGGACGCGAAGCGTGGGTTCGAACGCCAGGTAGGACGCCGGCGCTTTGAAGTCGATGTAGGCGGTCAACATGGCAACAGCTCATAGGCGATATCCGGCGGAGTACCTTCGCCGCCAGACAAGCGCCAACGAAGATAGGGCAGATGTTCGCGTCCGAAGAACACCTCACCTTCGATCACATAAGTGGGTACGCCATAGATGCCCGCGTTGTGAAAACTAGCTTGCCTTTGGTCGTGGCGTTGACGACCCTCTTCCTGCTGATAGCGGTGAAAGTCATCAGCGTCGATCTCGAGCGCCGATAAAGTGTTCACTACCGTCTGTAAGTCTTCTATGTCGAGCTCCCGGCGCCAGAATGTCGGAAACACGGAGCGCAGATACTCTCCCAGCCGCGACCGGTGCTTGGCAGCTACCCAGTCGATGGCAATATTGATGAGACTGGAATCCCAGATCTTTTCCGTTCCCTTCAGAACATGGCCCTGCCGTTCTGCATAGCGACGCGTATCCCGGTAAGAATAGCGAATCGCATTCCACAGCCGTTCGTCTCGACCCGTGGATTCAACCACCTTTCCGTCTTTTTTTTGCGCCGATCCCAGATAGCTGGGTATATCCAGCGTCAAAGTTCGCCAATCAAACTCAAGACCCAGAGATGCTTCAAGAGCCAGCGTCGGCTCTAGCGCAACAAACGCGTAGGGGCTTTTCACATCTAGGTAGATGATTAGCGGATTGGCAGACTCAAGTGGCTTCATAGGCATAGGTATTCGAACACGGGTGTGTGGCTATCCGCGGCAAAGAGTGGGCAGGTCGCGGCGAGCACTGATCGAGCATGGAGGACGGTTTGTTCTGTTTTTACGTTGGGCGCTGACTTTTGTTTTCTTCTGGAGCGCGTATCCTAGCAGCCGCTTACGCGTGTGTTCAGCCTTGCAGGTGAACGCCATCGGTCGTAGCGCTCACTTCCATAAGAATAATGACGGCGCCAGAACGCCGGGGTTTCATGGACTGTCGAAAAGTAAAAGTTGCTGCGGACGGGATTGCTGTGCTCCTGGTAGCGTTCGCGTTAACGGCGTGCCAAGCCAGTACAACGCCAACAGAGACCGCCACGTTAGGCAGCGCGAGTAGTCGGGAAGCGCTGGTCCAGTCCGTCGCTAAGCGGCCGACCATTGAGTTTCGGAAGTGGACATCGGCCAGCTGGATCGTCCCGCTTGGTGGATTACTCAATCTTCAGCATCCAAAGGCCATTGCCGCGAATCTCACCGATCGTGAGGAGCCAATAGAGATTTACGTTTATAGCCTGACTCATCCCGAATTTGGTACTTATCTGGTCGACTCGGGTGTGTCTACGCTCTTCCTCGAAGAGTCGGGAAACCCCTTGATCTCTCAAATTGTGGCTCGTGCCATGAACATGGGTCAGCTTGTCGTTCAAAAAACCACTGCCGACATTGCAAAAGAACTGGGTGGAATAGACGGGGTGTTTCTGACACACATCCACCTCGACCACATAATGGGACTGACAGACCTACCGCCGTCGACGCCGGTGTACATAGGTCCGGGTGACGCAGCGGCCAAAGCGGGCCTAAACGCGCTTACCGTTGGATCAACGGATCGGCTGCTCGCGACGCAGGGCGCACTAAATGAGTGGGACTACTCGCAGACTAAAGTCCTGGATATATTCGGCGATGGCAGCGTCTTCGCGATCCACAGTCCCGGTCATACGCCTGGAGCGACCGCCTACTTCGTCAACTCCACGGCAGGTCCGCAGTTGTTGCTAGGGGACACGACACATACGCGTTGGGGCTGGGAAAACGGTGTTGAAGCCGGTTCTTTCTCCGCAGACATTCCAACCTCTGCGCAGAGCCTCAGCTGGCTGAAGGCTCTAGCACGCGATCTACCACAGGCAACCGCGCATCCAGGCCATCAGTAGTCGGCGAGCAATTTATGTCGCCCTCATTCGTCGGGCACTTCGATGATTCGATGCACCGCCCCACCAGCAAAATCTAGAAGGTAAAGTTCTCCGCTGGCGTCTTCTGCAAAACTGGCGATTCTAAATTCCGTTTCGAGAAGCACCTCGGCCGAAGTACCGTCGGCAGCGTTCTCGGGTACGGCAAAAATCCGGCCACTCACAAAATCGCCGAACAAATAGTGTTCCTGCAGTAGGGAAACTTCGGTGCCTCGGTACACGTAGCCGCCGGTAATTGATGCACCAAGGGAATGGTCGTACTCGGTGACCGGATCGCTTAGCCCGTTCGTATCACAGCCCTCGCGCGGGATATTACAGTTTGCGCCCTCACGAATGCGCCACCCGTAGTTTGCGCCCAACACAACTCGATTCACTTCTTCAAAACGATCTTGCCCTACATCTCCGAGCCACAGCGCGCCGCCCTCCCGATCGAAGGTGAATCGCCAGGGATTGCGTAAACCGTAAGCAAATATTTCTGGGCAAGGCTCGTTAGAAAAACCGTCTTCGCAGCGGGCATTTGTTGAGAACGGGTTGTCACCGGGAATGGCGTAAGACTGATCCGTATTCACATCGATGCGCAGCAGAGCACCCATAAGATTGCTTGAGTCTTGCGCCCGATCGTTTGGATCATCCGCGCTGCCTCCGTCTCCGAAGCCTAGGTACAGGAGGTCATCCGGCCCGAAGACAATTTGTCCTCCATTATGATTGTTAAAGTCCTGCGGAAGGGTGAGCAAAACCTCCTCAGTTGCGGGGTCGCCGGTCTGCCCATCATCGCTGCTGCGCATCCGTGCAATCACACTCTCCAATCCGTTCTCGTTGCGCGTGTAGGAAATATAGAACTCGCCATTGGAAGCAAACTGCGGATGCATCGCCAAGCCGAGCAGGCCTGCTTCAATCGGTCCGGATTCAATCTTTTCGCTTAAGTCCAGAAATAATTCAGCACTGGCTACAGTCGGATCGTTCGCGAAGCTCCAGATACGCCCCGCTCGCTCAACGAGGTACCAGCGGGTGTTATCACCGGGTACTTGCACCATGGAAAGTGGCTGATTGAAGGTGAGATCAACGAATGCTGGACTCGTCTCCAAGCGCATCTGCACCACCGGCGGTGCGGGTGCGGGTGCGGGTGCGGGTGCGGGTGCGGGTGATAGCGTGGGCTCAGAGCCACTGCCGCCGGAGCCTCCACACGAAGTAATAACAAAGCACAGGAGGCAAGAACTTGCGGCCTTCAGGGGTGAATTCATTGGCACGAACCTCGGGAGCTGTGACTAAATCATAACGGTTTCGACCGCATGAATTGCAGCGCTCTCCCCGTGGTGCTCAGTTTCGATTCCGGTTCAGCCCCACCCGGAGTGCCCCCGAATTGCCGACAGATAACAAATAGGGCCGGGACTTTCACAGGAGATGCACCCCCGCTGCACGGGACATGCACATTTGTGTTTTAGCTTAGCTGAGAAAGCTCAGTAAGGGAGATAGCGTTTGAACCAAACAGTGCTAGCCACAGCGCGCCTCACGGCGAGCGTACTACTTCTCGCGGGCTGTAAGATCCAGGTCATCGCGCCGCAGGGAGGTTCGGTTACAACCGAGTCGGGAAACTATCTCTGTGAAGCAGGCAACAGCTGTCAAATAGAAGTCACGGACACATTGTTCAGCGAGACCTTCACCGTCGTGGCCAATGACGGCTACGAGTTCGTCGGCTGGCGATCTCGCGATAAAGGCCTGTGCGGGGGAAGCACGGAAGCTTGCACGCTGTTCACATCGGGCTTCGCCGGAAACGAGGCGTTGCTGGCGTTTCTTGCCAGCGACGAGGTGTTTTACCTAGAGGCTGTCTTTAGCAATGGTAGCGATTGGATCGTCAACACGGAAAACCGTTCACAGCAAATATTCGAGTCCGCATCAAACCAGGGCGTGCTTGAAGATGTTCAGAGTGTGAGCTCGGAAGCAGGCTTTATCGCCATTCAGACCAATGGTATTCCCAACTACAACGTCCTCGCATCAGAGGCACTCATCGAAGGCCTCAATAACCGACCAAGAGCGGGAAGTGATTTCACGGCTGGTATCACGACACTGGCTATGAACGAGGTGGCTGTATTCGGTGAGGACATCGGCTACGCCAGTCAAAATAGCGGCAATTGCAGTGATACCGGCGGCGGTGGCTACTGGCCTCCGGGACCCGTCTGCCCCGTGGGACTGGAGCGCGAGGAGTTTTTCACCGAGTCCCCAAGCCCCACTGATGACGACTGTGAGAGCGGTCTCGGCACGATCGGCCTAATGGTCAATGGGACGGCCATCTTCAACTGGGGTGATGGCATGAGTTTCGGAAACAATGTCTGGTTCAACCTAGCCCCCATCGCCGAGCAGTTCGACGTCGACATCTGTGGAGGGCATGCGGCCAACGGCGAGTACCACCATCACTTTTACACCAGCTGTCTGGCCGAGCTTGTGGGAGATCATGGCAACAGCCACTCACCAATCTATGGCTACGCCGCAGACGGCTACCCTGTCTACGGTCCCTGGGAAGCAGACGGCGTGCTCGCTGTGAGCGGCTGGGACACGCGCGACTACGGCGCGGACTCTTCCGAGGGCGGCTGTGGCACCCCCGGTGAACGAACCTGTGTCCTTGTCGATGCCTATGATCGCAGCGCGGGTGTCGACGGTAATGTGACGCAGGGGCCGGATGTCGGCGAGACAGTCACCACACTGTCTGGCAATGAGCTTGCCGCCACAGACGGCTACTATTTGGAAGATTACTTTTTTGCAGGCCGAAGCGCTTCAGGCGCTCAATTAGATGAGCACAACGGGCACGAAAATGGCGACGGTCGCGGTTACCACTACCACATTACGCTGGTCATGGATGGCAACGGTGACCTGCAGCCCTCTTTCCCCTTTACCATCGGCCCGCGCTTTTATGGGGAGCTTCCAGATAATGCGATGACCGCTTGTGGTGGAGGTGGCGGTGGTCCGGGCGGACCACCCCCAGGAGCTTAGGAGATCTTCGCCATGGTGACACTTAAGCATGCGACGACAATTTGCCTAATCTTCATGCTCTCGGCGACCGCCGAGGAATTGCTGGCTGCCGTTGACGAATCGATCGAAGCAGCCGGGTCAAAAGCTCCAGCAATGGAAAATCACTCTCATCGTCCCATCCCTGTTCCCGAGGGTACGGCCGTGCCCAAGCTGAGCCTTCGCCTTTATCGAGATTCAATGTCCGGCTTCAACCTATACCTGGATCTCGCGAACTTTGTAATGCGAGCGCCTCCTCGTGACTTATTTATGTGGGAGATGATGTCCGCCCACTTTGACCTCGAAAGCGGACACTTGGTTGGACACGCCCACCTCTACATCAATGGTGAGAAGATACAGCGGCTGTATGGAAATACGGTGCACATACCCGCCTCTTTGCTCACCGCTGGCATCAATCAGCTTTCCGTCAGTCTGAACAATCATGGCCATCTGCATTGGACGAAGGACAAACGACAAATCCTTGCGACGCTGTTTATCGATCCGGCAGAAGAGCAAGCCGTGGTCTATCGCTTCGAGAGTTTCCCTCTCACCGGACCTGACTCCGCCATTGCGGCGGGCGGCGACCTCAAGCGAACGATGCGCTCGTTGATTACAAAGGCGCCGTAGAGTTTTCCCACTGCGCGCGCTGGTTCCTTCGTTCCCGTGGGAACGAGGTAAGACTTGTTTTGCTCGATGGCAACCCAAGCATCTAACTAGTCGCTTTCGAACATGAACAAAAAGTCACTGGGCTCGACAATGCCCTTCTATTTTTTGGCAAAGGTGTAAATGACAAGCGTGGCTAGCGAGATAGCCGCAGCCACAAGGAATACGGCCCCGGGGAAATAGACTAGCGCCTGCTCTCCCGTGGTGAAGGTAAAGAGCGCCATATAGATGAGCGGGGAGAGAATCATCGCGATGCTTGTCAGCGCTGCGAGCCCCCCTTGGAGTTCGCCCTGCGCATCTTCAGCTACTCGAGAAGAAAACTCCTGGCGGATGGCTGGGTCCTGCATCGTAGAAAAGAGGGCGAGCGTGATCATAGCGTAGACCATCCACGCCTCGGTGGCGAGTCCGATACCAGAAAGGGCTACAACTTCAACCGCTAGGGCAATACGAATTGCACTGGCCACCGCAAGCCTTGGCAAAAGATACTGGGCAACAACCGCTGAGGAGATGAAGGAGACCACACCGTAGTACGCTACTGAATAGCCAATCGCTTCCGGGGTCCAGGCAAAACGTTCTATAGCGACAAAGGACCAAACGGTCGGATACACCCAGGAAGAGAGCGTAGCAAGAAAGTACACCGGTAGCAGCGCTCTTATTCCCGCCGTACGCACCAACTGTAAAAGCGTGCCAACCGTATTGGCGCGGGACCAGCTGAACGCGCGTCTGCTGTCCGCACTAAGCGACTCCGGTACAAGCAGAAAACCGAACAGCGCGTTAATACCAGCGACGATCGCACCGACAAAGAAGGGAAGTCGAATATCGATATCGCCGAGAATGCCGCCGATAGCCGGACCAAAAATAAATCCCGCCCCGAACGCTGCACCCATCAAGGCAAAACGCTGTCCGCGCCGCTCCGGTGGTGTGATATCCGCAATATAAGCATTGCTTGTAGAGAAGTTAGCGGCAAACACGCCCGCAAGCGCACGCACAAGCAAGAATGCCCATAGGGTTGACACGAGCGCCAGCGCGAGCATATCGACTGCAAAGGCAACCAGCGAAAGAATCAATACCGGGCGTCGCCCATAGCGGTCGGATAGGGCACCAAGAATTGGCGAAAACACAAACTGCATAATCGCGTAGCTGAACATCGCCACCCCGCCCCAGCGTGCGGCCTGTGCAACGCTTCCACCCGTGACCGTCATAATGAGTTCCGGCATGACCGGCGCCGTGAGACCAAATCCGGCTGAGCTGATGAAGGCGGATGTGACCAGGAAGGCGACGGCGGTTTTCGAAGCACCAGTGGAGGATCTGCTTATCAACGCTTTAGACCTATATTTTGACTTAGGTTCGGAAACGGAAAAACGGCACACTACTCGCCCCCAGAATTAGGGGACAATTCGTAAGCAAGGTCGGCTTACTGAGCACTGTAGTAATCTTTGGCATATAAAGTGCTAATAGTTAGACTCTCCCGACACACGGGTCGAGCTTGACACGATCTAGACTTTTTACAAAAGCAAAAAGAGAACTCCCTGTTGAAACCACACACACTCTATGGCGCGCCGCTGTCACTTTACACGGGCAGAGCGCGGAGCTATCTCATCAAAGCTGGTATTGAATATCGAGAGAAGCAGGCCCGGAGCGAGTATTTTAAGAATGTCGTTCTTCCGAAGGCGGGCCTACGGACCTTACCAGTCCTGGAACTAGCGAATGGCGAAGTCATCCGCGATGGAGCGGCGATAGTCGATTACTTCTAAGCGGAGTTGGCGCACCCGTTTACGCCCAGCTCGCCGAAGCAGAAGCTGGTCTCTCAACTCTTTGACGTCATCGGCGCCGAAGGTTTGCTTCGTCCTGCGATGCACTATCGCTGGAATTTCCCGAAGGACAATCTCGCTTTCGTCATGGCAGGCTTTAAGGAACTGTTCCCACCCGGGCCAAAGCAAGCGGAGCTAGCCGAGGAAACCGCAAACAAGATGCGTCAAGCCTGTCTTGCTTTTGGTGTATCGGACGACACGCAAGCTCCGGTCGAGAGCCTCTACAAAGACTTTCTATCCGCACTCAACCTTCACTTCCAGGCGCTGCCTTACCTGTTAGGTGGCCGTCCGTCCGTCGGGGACTTTGGACTGATCGCGCCGATGTTTGCCCATCTGGGGAGAGACCCTAAGCCGCTTGCTCTGATGCAAGAAACCGCGCCTTATGTGTATCGCTGGGTTGAACGGATGAATCGCCGCGAAGCGGATAAGGGCGAGTTTGACGAACTTCAGGACTCCTTCCTTGAGGGCGATGCGATCCCTGAAACGCTGATCACCGTGTTACAAGTTATTGCGGAAGACTTCCTGCCGGAGACCCTAGCGAGTGCAGACTGCATCAACGACTGGCTTGAATCGCAAGCGAGTCTGGAAGCTGGCACGCCCATCGAACGTGGTGTTGGCTTTGCCCGCTTCGAGTTACGCGGCCAGGTATGTGACGCCCTCGCCCAACCCTATCGCTACTACTTGCTCTCTCGTGTGCAGGAAACCTTCAACGCAATGGATGAACATGATCGAGCGGAGACCGAATCTCTGCTGAATGCCTGTAAGCTAGCACCCCTACTCAGTTGCACGCTGTCTCGCGCAATCGGTCGCCAAGAGAACCGGGAAGTTTGGCTGTGAACGTTACTGACCAAAACCACCGGGCACCCGGCTGCTTTAAGCACTAAGGATCTAACATGATTAAAATTTACGGAACCCATGGTTCGCCCTTTGTGCGTAAGGTGGTTGTGGCGCTAGATCTGAAAGCAATCCCCTACGAACTGGTCCATCAAATGCCTTTCGCTCGCGACGAGCAGTACGAACGGCTCAATCCCATGGGCAGAATACCCACCCTGGTCGACGATGCAGTCACCTTAGGCGACTCGAAGGTGATTTGCCGCTACCTCGAAACAGTCAAGGCAGACCCACCGCTGTACCCGACGGACCAAGCTCAGAGGGCGCATGCAGACTGGTACGAGGAGCTCGCTGGGGACCGGCTAGCGGAGTATGCCGCTGGTATTTTCTTTCAGCGCTTTATGAAGCCGTTTGCGTTCAAGCAGGAACCCGATGAAGAACTGATCGATAAGATCATTAGCAAACGTCTTCCGCCGATGCTCTCTTATCTGGAGGACAAAATGCCAACGAATGGTTACCTTTTTGGCAGCTTGATGATGGCAGATCTCAGTATTGTCAGCCCATTCATCAACGCAGCTTATGCGGGTTACGAAGTTAGCGCACAGTCTTACCCAAAACTCGCAGGCTTAATCGATAGAGTTAGGTCAGAACCCGCGGTCGTTCGCGTGCTTGCGGAAGAGGCTAAGATTTTTGGTTTCGAGAGTTCCTGATCCTTTCGGCTCTCTCAGCTCTCTCAGCTCTCTCAGCTTTTAGCACTCGCAACTTTCTACCCGCTCGGGGTTTGTCGCATGCCGGGCTAATTTGCCGCAATCATCTCTTGGCGAACGCGAGTACCAAATCACGGAGTAACGATTCGATCAGTTGATTACTGGCTTTCTTGCTCAGCCGCTGATGCTCGCGCAGGCGGTGCCACATATCGAAGGAGGCAACCGCGTCGATCGTCTCACGGGCATCCTTTGGGAACTCTATGATCTCTGGCAACCAGAGCTCTAACTCTTGGCGCAAAAGGCGCTGGCTCCGCGCATAGTTCTGTCGAACCACCTTGGACTTCCAGCGAAGGGCCTGCGCACTCAGCATAAGGTTCCGGCACTTTTCATAGCCGTCTGCATGGGCTTGGACGGCGCCTGCGATTCGCTCTTCCAGGGTGCCGCATCGAAATTGGTGGGCAAAGTGAGCTTCATAAGTGTCTCGAAGATGAAGATCTAAGGCTTCGAAAAGAGACTCCATCTCTTCGAAGTGGCGGAAGAAGGATCGAATACCTACGCCTGCTCGTTCTGCGATTTGCTGAGCTGTTGGGACAAGGGACCCCTCCTCTACCAACTCCACCGCTGCAGTAAGAATCGCTTGGCGGCTTCTCGCACTGCGAAGACGGCGGCCGTCGATTTTCCCGACGCGGGCGCTGTTGCTCATACTAAAGATAGGCTCCTGATTGCGAACGCTGGCCTCGCTCGTAGGCGAAATTATGGCAAAAATCCTGCCAATAAAAATCCCCGGGGATTCCGCTTAATCAATCCGTACGAGCGGAGGTAGCTTGCTGGCGGTCGGCACTTTGGGGCATTTCAAGAAGACTTCCGTGCTCATCGAGCACATGAACTTGGGTCATATCGATATTCAGCGCCGTCGAAATAGCACGATTCGCCCCAGCTCCATCCGGATAGGCGTCGGCAAAACGACGTAGTGCGCGGTAAAGAGAGATTGCTGAAATCTGTCCATTGCTTAGATGGTGCGTGGAATCATTGCGTATCAGCTGGTGGTACCAGGTATCTACATCGGCGTACCCGGCGATTTGACCGCTGGCTCGAGTAGCCGAAAGAGCGAGTTCGAAACGCAGATCTCTAAAGAGATGAATTGAAGGCACATTGAGGTTCATCCACGGGACAATGACCTCGCTTATGGGGTCTGTTGTTAAAACCCCGTCGACGATCCGTCCCGTCGTATGTCGAATAAGGCGTTTACCCCAGCGGTCATCAACCCGTTGAGTACCACCCGGAACTACCGCTTCACCGGTGGCATCCGTTAGCAAGCGATCGCGTCCTCGAAAGAGGTCAAGACGAACGAAGTCGTCATTGTTAAGGTCGTCCACATCCGTGAGACGAATCATCATCCTGTTGTAACGTTCGTCGATAATCGCCTTGTTTTGAAAAATATACTCGACCCCATCAGGGCCGCGAAAACCGATAACACAGCCTACGGCACGGTATACCTGGTTATCGATCCCCTGGGTGCCATCCGGGTGCTGAAAATCTTCTGGGTCGCTTTTGCCGTCTAGATTCATACCCCAGGAGTAGGGACCTTCAACCGCTTTAAACTCAAACCCATCCGGCGCCGCAGTCGGATGCCAAGTTGCGATTTCCTGTTGCAACTGGGAGGTCTCAACCGGGTGCTTAGTCACGTCTGGAAAGAGCGTTTCAAACTGCTCTCGCGGACCGTCGTTAAACCCCCGTGGACATTCCTCGCGAGCATCTTGCGTTTGATAGACCGACCAGAACAGATCGGTCATCACAAACGCGATCTCACCATCCCTGGGTGTCTGAGCAAAGCCGCCACTGCCCATCAGCAGGAGAAGCGTCGCGACAGCTATCCGATGCCAGATCATTCGATGCCCTCCATAAAATCGTCTCGCAACCAAAAAGCGAGCAGTCCGTTTCGTTTACCTCTCCATTCGCCCGTGCCCGCACCATTGAGATCACCCGCTAAGACGTCTCCTGAGTAGGTATAGACCGGCCGTTGCCGATAAGCCCAAACTCGAACCGCATCGTCGTCACCCTCACGCGCGTAGTGGCCCGTTTTGGGATCGATGGACACGACAGACCATGCTCGGCTCGTACTTATCTCGCCTTCGGTGGCGGGAACGTAAGGCCAAAACGCTCTGCAGCGCTCAGCATCACCACCGCCGCACATTGCAAGTCGATACACCTGTGTGTCGTTCGGATGGTCGCAAGCAAGCTGATCCATAGAATCATCACCACAGCGATAAACATAAATACTTTTGCCGGCGCTATCCGCCAGCACAAGACCCGCCAGCGTTTCCTGCACGGTGAAGGAACCCGGCGGCGCGGGAGCGCGCTGAGTGAAAAGGTTTACCCAACCCGCTTCATCACTGCCTTCCAAGCTCCAAGAATGAGTATCGTCGGGGTGTGTATAAACTGGGCTGTCACGAAAAGCCCATTGGCGAACACCGGCTTCTCTTTCAATGATTGACCACTCACCGATCGGCTTCGCCAAGGCCGGCGCCTTGAGGGGCGAGAATTGCTTTAGGCACTGTTCGGTGCAGTGCAGCGCTGCCGCAGACTCGCCCTCGTAGGCATAGAGCGACTCGTTTTTCGTGGTGGTAAGTAGCCGTCCGATACTCGTCGTTTTGACGGCGACGCCCGGTGGTACCAATGGCGGCGGTCCAATCGGTACACGAATCGCTGGCGAATCGCCGTCGTGTTTACGCCTGGTACCTCCAAACGTGTCGCCCGCCTGTTGATCTCTCGCCGAGGTATACAGAGCTTGCTCGTCAAAGGCCCATTGCAGACGAGCGTCTTTACGCTCAAGCACTGTCCACTTTCCAACGGGCTGAGCATCGGCTTTGGCAAAAAACGGGCGCCAAAGGTCGGTGCAGGCGGGTCGCTGATCCCGGTCCGGAAGCGGCACTCCCGCTGGATAGGGGCTCATTAGGCCGGCAGTGGTCAGTTTTGGCTGGCCATAGCAAGCGGGTATACCCGGGGGTTCACCACTGTAGCCATTACGAAGCTTGTGCTGCGGCCATTTATACAGAGTGAGCCCTTCCTCCGTCGCGAATACCGGACCTTCGAGCTCTGTCATAACCACCTGAACGTTCGGCGGTGTCGGTACCTCTCGATACTGTTCAAACGCTGGGGTTAGAGCTAGGGTTGGCGCTGGTGTTGGCGCAGCGCTTCTCGGATCTGAATCGACCGCAAGAGCGACGCCCGTTGGCTGGATGAGGAACGACCACGCTAGTGCAGAGAAAAGCGACCTAACAGCCATCAAGAGAAGGCTCTTTCTAAACCAGGATTTCTGTAATCTCATGGGAGGTGTTGTTGCTTTTGTCGCCCCATGATTCGATATCCAAGCCCATCAATCGTTGTGCCGTAAGGCCCAGGCGACATCCCGGTGTACCACCTCCATCAATGTGCAGCCCAGTTTTGATGCGGCCGCCAGCGGTGCCCGCCGTAAACATCGGAATACCGTCGATCGCGTGCAGCTTGGCAAAAGACTGATCCGTCGTGCAGTAGACCAGGCAATTGTCCAGAAGCGTGCCATCACCCTCTCGCGTGTTGGCTAGCGCGTCGACAAAGTAGGCCCACTCATCCATCGCTCTGCGCGTAAACCAGGACGTATTAGGTTGGTAGCCCAAGTCCGGATCTACCGCCTCCTCATGGGTGGCGGTGTGATGGGGTTTGTCATAACCGGGGCGGGTTGTCGCCGAAAAAGCAGACGCATAAAACATATTGAAGACCCGTGTTTGATCGCAGGCTACAGCCATCAACATAAGCTCGGTCAGTAGCCGGTGGCGGCGAGAAACCAAGTCCGCATCGAGACCGGTGGGCAGCTCATCAATACTCGTAGGAATAACGCAAGCCTCACGCGGATCCGGCTTGGTAAGCTGAAGGTCAAAACGCCGTTCCAGATCTCGAATACCAGTGAAGTATTGATCCAGACGACGACGGTCCTCAGCACCAAGACTTTTATTCAGTTTTTTAAGGTCTTCCTGGACAACCGAGAGCGCACTCTTGCGTACCATTACCTTGGGATCGGGTACAAACTCCGCCGCGTTCGGGTCGCGAAAGTCCGCACCGAACATACGTTGGTAAAAGCGCAAGGGCGACCACTCCGGCGCGTTAACCGAATTCCCCGCCTCGTAGCTGAAGCTATCGCGCACGTCACCGGTCGCCGTAGCACTGATACTCCTAAAGCGCGTCGCGTTGCCGATTTTTCGAGCGATCGACACGTCAATAGTCTCGCCGGGGCGATTGGGTCGGGAGGTTGGAGCAATCCCCGAGCGAAGCACAACCCAGCCGGAGTGATGGCAGAGATTGGGCGCGTCGTCCTTAAAAACGTCGTAGTTCGTGAACAGATTGATGTGGCTCTGTACCGGTGCAAGCGCGGCGATTTCTTCCGGGAGATCAAAGTTGCGCCCGGTTTTCTTAGGTACAAACACGTCCCTGCTCATACCCAAGCCCCAAGACCAGGTACCAAAGCGCGTCGGTATTTCTGTGCCTGATGCCATGGCTTTGCCATTGCCGTCCAAGAAGGCATCCAGAAGCGGTAACGCAACCGTCACGCTGGCGCCCTGAAGCGTACCGCGTAGAAATCTTCGTCGATTCAGTTTAGCCACTGGTCGGGTTGCTCTTTTTGCTAACGCCTTATTGAGTTGATCGTCTTGCTAGTGCGCAGAATGATAGTTTAACGGGTATTTTCCGATGCAGGAGCTATATTTACACCCGCCCTAGGAACGCTGCCTTTGCCACTCGCTACGAGTGACGTTGCCGTCAATCTAGGGATGAGCTTTTCCGGTAAACGCTCTTCCTCTCCCTCATCTAGCAACGGAGATCTGACGCTTAAAAACGCTTCACTCGATGCAACTTCGTGCAACAACGCCTTGAAGCGATACCCTTCCTCGGCAAAACGATGGGTAAGCATATTAAGAATACTTCGATCATAGCGTAGTGAGAGTGGACCGCCAGTCGCATAGGCGTAGACGCGGCTTACCAGACAGGCAGGAGCTTTCGGATGCTCACGCATCGCCTGCGCTAGGCCTGCCACTTCATCAAAGAAGATGCCATCTAGCTCACCGCTTATATCAAGCGCCGCGCCATTTTCTGTTTCACGGAATCCGCCCGCCCCATCAAAGTTTTCCAAAGCCAGGCCAATCGGGTCGGTGATTAAATGACATCCAGCACAGGAAGGATTCTTATTATGGACGGCCAGCCGCTCACGAGCCGTTGCTGCCCCATGAGCATCTTCGATGCCTGAGAAGTCCACGTTCGGGGGCGGATCGGGAACATGCTGACAAAGAAACAGCTCACGCACCGCTTTACCTCGCAGCGTGGCAGAACTTCGAACCGAATGGGAATGGGCAGCCAGGAAACTCACTTGGGTGAGAAGCCCGATACGCGACTCCTCCGCGCTGAACTCGTAGGGCACCCAGTCGTCGGGAGCGCGGACCCCATAGACGGCGGCAAGCGCCATTGACATAAACGTTCTTCGGGTCGTAAAGAGGTCCCGGTAGTCAGCGTCCTGTATCAGTAGGTGATCAACGACCGTCCGGAGGGTCTGCTCGCGAGCATCTTTGAGGGTCGCACCGGTCACAGCCGGATAGACCTCTGGGTCTTTTGCCAAACTCTCAAACTCGTCGAAGGCAAACACGTCGTCAAAAAACGCACGAACTCCCGCTTCGAGTCTCGGGCTTGCAAGCATGCGATCGAGAGCAGCCGATCGCCCTTCCAGCTGATGCAGGTCGCCTCGTGCCGCCGCATCCAGAAGCACATCATCCGGCGGCGCATTCCAGAGCAAAAAACTCCAACGCGACGCGAGCGAGTATGCATCTAAACGCTGACGACCGGGCACGAGTGGATCATCCTCAGCGCGATCAATGATGAAAAGAAACTCAGGGCTGATCAGCAGTGACTCAAGTGCCAGCGCAAGACCCTCATAAAAATCGTCTAACTCGGCTGCAGCGCTTTCGGCGATTTGAACGAGCTGCTCGAGTTGCGATGACTCAAGCGGTTTACGCAGTAACAGTCGCCCAGCGGAAGAGAAAAATTGCTCTGCACAGGGACTGCCCGTTGTGTGCTCATTGCGATCACAGGGCAGCAAAAAGTCGCGGTGCTCTTCGTCCACCACCACGGACGCGATCGTTGCCGCCGCTTGCTGTATCTGAGATACCTGGTCTGAGGTCAAACCGACACTGGCGGCGCCGGCAGCAAGGAGACCACCGGTTCTCTGAAAGGGCGGCAATGGTGGAACTACTCGGTCAGCAACATCGTCGCCAAACACATAGGCAATGGTATTGCGATACTGAGACGGGGTGAGCAGACGGACACGTAAGGGCGATCCCTCTTCGAGGGTATCGGCGTCGCTCAAAAATGCGGACTCATAGGAGTCGTCCTGCTGCTTAGCACAACCGGGTAAAAGCAGAACGGCGGGGCAAAGCAAGACAAAAACAACGAGCTGAAAGCCCATGGGACCGCGCAAAGATCGGTGGTAGTTTGCGTGCTTCATCGCTGCGCAGCGACCTGCTCGACAGACACGGGACTCGCCCGATTATCCCAGGAGTTGCGCACATAGGTGGCAACCGCCGCAATTTCCTCATCGCTGAGTTCGTACTGAAACTCTCCCATGGGATGCCGCCACTTTTCCGGTAGCGGTGGATAGGGGGCCTGCGGACCGTACAAAATAGCATTAATCATAGAGGCTGGATTGTCATCGAGTACGATAAGGCTGCCTCGGTTTAGGCGCGGGCCCATCTCCGGATCGCCGGCCCCCGTCGGAAGATGACAGGTACCGCAATGTAAGTTATAGACGGTCCGCCCACGACCCATGACCACATCAGCATCGAAGGCCGGTCCAGAATGGTCGCCGCCAGACTCACGGTCGATTGAGATCTCGCGCTTAGACGAAGGTATGCTCTTTAGGTACTCAGCCATCGCCACCACGTCTTTACGTTCTAAGTATCGCGTACTGTTCATGATCACTTCATTCATGGGTCCAAACGATTCGAGAAAGCGATTTCTAGCGGTGTGGAGATAAGCTACCAAATCTTCCGCTTTCCATGCTCCGAGGCCAGAATGAGAGGAGCTCAGATCCGGTGCCGACCATTCGCGATACTTATCGAGCTCGACAAGATCCGTCAGCGTCCCCCCGGCATAAGCCAGGGCGGGATCTTCGGCCCCGAGAAAATTCCTCGGCGTATGACAGGCGCTACAGTGCGCCAAACCTTCCACGAGGTATTCGCCGCGAATCCAATCCATCGATTTAGTAGGGTCCGGTGGCCGTTCACCGGCCGAGAAATACAACATCTTCCAGAACGCAAGAAGGGCGCGCTGATTAAACG
>JBCCQO010000023.1:0-16773 GCA_039024595.1 Pseudomonadota bacterium
ACCATGGCGACCGCGTCCAACAACCCCTGCGCGTCGTCCAAGCGCTTGGCTTCAATTAACGCGTGCGCATAGGCCATCGCAATGTCGTGACGCTGCCCACTGTCTTCATAGACTGTACGAAACAGAGCAATTGCGTCGGCGATCTCACCGGACGCTAACTTCTCTTGCGCTTCCTGTAGCATCGCATCGAATGGGGAAGGTAGATACTTCTCGAGCAGTTCCCGAATCGCGGTCTCTGGCTGCACACCAGCAAATCCATCTACCGGCTGGCCCTGTTGCATGACGATCACGGTCGGTAGGCTGCGCACGCCAAATTGCTGGGCGATCATTTGCTGCTCGTCCGCATTTACTTTGGCTAGCAAGAACGCGCCCGCGTATTCATTGGCGAGTTTTTCCAACAGCGGCATGAGCGACTTGCAGGGCTCGCACCATTCCGCCCAAAAGTCGATCACCACGATGCGTTCCATGGACTCTTCGATGAGATAGCGCGCCGCGTTGCTCTCGTCGATATTGACGATCAGCTCCGCGCCCCCTTGGCCCGAATCCATTGCGCCCAACGTCGTTTCCATTCCGCCTGCCATAGCTCCTAGCTCCTACTTCCTATCATCTCGACTTGCTGGCACTGTCGCCTTATGAAGCCTTCCTAGGCTTCGCGAAGCCGCAGAACGTCTTGCATGTCATAGTGCCCCGGCTTTTGATCCTTAAGCCACGCCGCAGCGCGTAGCGCGCCCCGTGCGAACGCATGGCGGGTACCAGCGCGATGAGTGATCTCTAAACGCTCACCTTCGCTTGCGAACAAAGCGGTATGGTCGCCGATAATGTCTCCGCCACGAATCGTCGCAAAACCGATCGTTCCGGGTTGACGAGCTCCGGTAATGCCTTCGCGCGAGTAAACGGCTCGCTCACCGAGTTCATGATCCCTACCGGCCGCAAGGGCCTTACCGATCGCGAGCGCTGTACCGGAGGGTGCGTCAACCTTGTGTTTGTGATGTGCTTCAATCACCTCAAGGTCGGTCTCTTCATCGACGGCCCGAGCAGCGAGTTCTACCAGCCGAAGCATCAAATTGACGCCGGTACTGAAGTTAGCGGCCTGGCAAATCGCAATTGATTCAGCCGCATCACTCACGATCGCTTTGTGTGACTCATCCAAACCAGTCGTGCCCAGGACCCAGCTGGCACCAGCCTTCTTGCAGGCCGCAGCATGTGTCTGCAGCGCGTTGGGACTGGTGAAGTCGATCAGTACCTGGGCGTTTGCAAGCACTTCGTCTAAATCGTGCGTGTAATTGGACGCTAGAAGAGCTGCTCCCGATGGAGCCACCTCTTCTTCGGCGAGAGTGATACCCACAACAGAGCATGCAGAGTCGCTCCCCGCGAGTTCAATCAGCGTCTGACCCATACGTCCGAGGCCACCAGCAATGACAATCTTCAGGCTCACGATTTCATTTCTTCAAAGAAATTTCTGACGCCCTCGAACCAGCTACTCTGTCGTGGGCTCTGGGAATGACCGCCCTGACCCAAGCTTTCCTGTAATTCACGAAGCAGTTCTTTTTGCTGTTTACTGAGGTTTACCGGCGTTTCCACGACGGCACGGCAGAGTAAATCGCCGACGCCGCCACCGCGAACCGGTTGAACACCTTTTCCGCGCAGACGGAAAAGCTTACCGGTTTGTGTCTCGGCAGGGATTTTGAGCTTTACTCGTCCATCTAAGGTCGGAATCTCAAGCTCCCCACCTAGCGCGGCATCCACAAAGGTAATGGGTACCTCACAGTACAAATGCCTTCCGTCCCGCTCGAATATCGGATGTTGCTTTACCGACATTTGTACAAACAGATCGCCCGAGGGACCGCCCTCAGCTCCCGCCTCACCCTCGCCAGCTAGACGTATGCGGTCTCCTGTGTCGACTCCAGGCGGTACTTTTACGGACAGCTTCTTAACTTTCTCGATTCTTCCGGTACCTCGACAGGAAGCACAAGGATGGGAAATAGTGAAACCGCGACCTCGGCAGGTCGGACACGTTTGCTGGACCTGAAAAAAACCCTGTTGCATACGAACCTGGCCGGTACCACCGCAAGTTCCGCAGGTACTTGGACTTGTCCCCGGGCGAGCGCCAGATCCATCACAGGTTGCACAGGAAACCAGCGTCGGTACCTGAATTTCTACCGTAGAACCGCGCACCGCGTCTTCCAGGGAGATCTCCAACGTGTAGCGCAAATCAGAGCCGCGCTGCGCGCCCCCGCGTCCTCGACCGCCGCCGCCAAAGATGTCTCCAAAGACATCACCAAAGATGTCCGCAAAACTGCCTCCAGCAGAGAACCCGCCAGCGCCCATCTGACTTTCGACGCCAGCGTGACCGAACTGATCGTAGGCCGCTCGTTTCTCGCTATCGCTGAGTATTTCGTAGGCCTCGGAAGCTTCTTTGAACTTGTCGTCGGCGTTCGGATCATCCGGGTTCCGGTCCGGGTGATACTTCATTGCGACGCGTCGATAAGCCTTTTTAATTTCTTTTTCGTCAGCGCCTTTGCTGACGCCAAGAACGTCGTAGTAGTCGCGTTTAGACATAGCTCTTTAGGAGCCCAAGGCTCTCTTTTCTCATCCCAGTTTTAACTTCTGCTAGCACTGTTGGTTGATACCTGACCGTAGGCAGGCATTAGCAGTGATTCAGCGCTCGTTTTCAAGGCTGCCGAAAACAGCAACGCGGGCTCTTGGCCCGCGTTTGTTCTATCGCTGTAGTTTGAGTCCCTCAGACACCCGTCTCGAGCAGCGCGGTACAACAGTCGCCGCCGCGATTATTAACGCGGTGCCGCTTACTTTTTGTCATCGCTGACTTCTTCGAACTCAGCGTCGACCACATCATCACCGCCCGCATCGGTCGCGTCCGCAGCGGTATCGTCGCCTGAAGGACCTGCTCCCGCTTCCGCGCCTTGTGCTGCTTCCGCTTGGGCTGCATACATTTTCTGCGCTACAGGGCCGGTTGCTTCCGTAAGCTTGTTGGCGGCCGCATCGATAGCGTCTTTATCGTCGCCTTTGACCGCTTCCTCCGCTTCACCGATAGCCGCTTCGATAGCTGCTTTTTCGTCGTCGCTGGCATGCTCTCCAGCTTCCTCGATGGTTTTACGCGCAGCATGAATCAGTCCTTCACAGGTGTTGCGCGCACTAATCAGCTCTTCAAAGTGCTTATCAGCTTCGGCATTGGCTTCCGCATCTGCGACCATTTGCTCGATCTCGTCGTCCGAAAGACCTCCGGACGCCGTGATGCGAATGGATTGCTCCTTGCCCGTCGCCTTGTCTTTTGCAGATACATTCAAGATGCCGTTTGCGTCCAGATCGAAGGTGACCTCAATCTGAGGCATGCCCCGTGGCGCCGGTGGTATGTCGGCCAAGTCAAAGCGGCCGAGCGACTTGTTCTGGGCTGCTTGCTTGCGTTCACCTTGTACTACGTGAATGGTCACTGCCGTCTGATTGTCGTCCGCCGTTGAGAATACCTGCGACTTTTTAGTCGGAATCGTGGTGTTCTTCTCAATCAGTGGCGTCGCTACCCCACCCATCGTTTCAATACCGAGGGTCAACGGGGTGACGTCGAGCAACAAGACGTCTTTCACGTCGCCGGCTAATACAGCGCCCTGAATCGCGGCGCCCATCGCCACAGCCTCATCCGGGTTTACATCTTTCCTTGGCTCCTTACCAAAGAAGTCAGCAACTTTTTCTTGCACAAGAGGCATGCGTGTCTGACCACCAACAAGAATAACGTCATCGATATCGCTGGGAGACAGATCAGCATCTTGGAGAGCCACCTTCACCGGCTCCAAGGACCGCACCACAAGTTCCTCGACTAGTGACTCAAGCTTAGAGCGACTTAACTTCACCACAAGGTGCTTGGGACCGGTAGCGTCCGCGGTAATGTAGGGAAGGTTCACCTCGGTCTGTTGCGAGCTGGAAAGTTCAATTTTCGCTTTCTCGGCAGCTTCTTTCAGTCGCTGCAAGGCAAGCGGATCGTTGTGAAGGTCGATCCCACTCTCTTTCTTGAACTCATCCGCGAGATATTCGATCAAACGAAGATCAAAGTCCTCACCCCCCAGGAACGTGTCACCATTCGTGGACAGCACTTCAAACTGATGCTCGCCATCTACTTCGGCGATTTCAATAATTGAAATATCAAAGGTTCCGCCACCGAGATCGTAAACCGCGATCGTGTGATCGCCTTTGGCTTTGTCCATACCGTAAGCGAGCGCCGCTGCGGTGGGCTCATTGATGATTCGCTTCACCTCTAGGCCCGCGATCTTGCCCGCGTCTTTCGTAGCCTGTCGCTGAGAATCGTTGAAGTAAGCAGGGACCGTGATCACAGCTTCGCTGACCGACTCACCGAGGAATTCTTCGGCGGTTTTTTTCATCTTGCGCAGTACTTCCGCAGACACCTGCGGCGGCGCCATTTTCTCGCCCTTCGCCTCCACCCAGGCATCGCCATTGTCAGCGGCCGCAATCGTATACGGCACCATGGAGATGTCTTTTTGCACGACGTCGTCGGTGAACTTCCGACCAATCAGTCGCTTCACCGCAAACAGCGTATTCGTTGGATTGGTCACCGCCTGGCGCTTCGCGCTTTGGCCGACGAGGATCTCGCCATCGTCGGTGTAGCCGACAATAGAAGGAGTGGTTCGGTCCCCCTCGGCGTTCTCAATTACGCGCGGTTTGTCGCCATCTAAGACCGAGACGCAGGAGTTTGTCGTTCCCAAGTCGATGCCGATAATTTTGCCCATGTCTTTCTCCTCGCCCGTACACCGTGTCTCGGCGGTAGGGTGTTGTCACCAAAATTCTCTTGTTAAGGGGGTAGATGGGTACCAAGCCCCCAAAAATCAAGCCGCTAGCCCAACAATTTTCGATGCAGTGCAAACTGGTTTTGAATACGATTGGAGATCCGTTCTGGGCCACGCGTTAGACCTACGGGATACGCAGCGCCCTACTAGGTTCATAGACGATATACGAGACCCTAGATCCTACTCTGTGCCCGCACCGAATTTTTGCCGCACCCGGTGCTACATCTGGCGAACGCCACAAGAATTCTTGGCCGGCTTTCCTCTAGGCTTTCTCTCGGCTTTCTCCCGAATTTCTCCCGACTTTCTCGCGGCTCGCTCCCGGCTCGCTGTTCTAAATCCGCGGTTATCGAAGCGTCTCTTACCGTCGCATTCAGTCGGCCGCCGGGGCTTTACTTACCAGCACCATCGCCGGACGAACAAGTCGGCCATTCAACAAGTAACCTTTTTGCATCACGTCGAGCACCGTATTGGGTTCGGCATCTGGATTTTCGATCATACTCATCGCTTGATGCTGCTGAGGATCAAACGGTTCACCAACCGGGTCGATAACCTCAATGCCGAACTTAGTTAGCACATCTACAAAACTCTTTAGCGTGAGCTGCACACCCTCGGTACTTGCGCTGGCATCGTCGCCCGCGGCTTTCGCGGCCTCCGCAGCTCGCTCGAGGTTGTCTACTACCGGTAGAAGTTCGTTCGAAAACCGCTCCAAAGCAAACTTGCGAGCCTTTTCGACGTCCTGCTCAGCGCGTCGTTTTGCATTCTGAGCCTCTGCTTGTGCCCTGAGGGCCCTCTCCTCAGCGTCCGCAAGTTTTGCCTCAAGCTCCTCGACTCCCCGCTCCGGCGCGCCGTCAGCGATGCCTGACTCGCTGGCTGTATCGGCGTCAGACGCATCGGTTCCGGGGTCGGAGCTGGGCGCGTCAGCGTTTTCGTTAGAAACGCTTTCGTTTGTAGGGTCTGCTTCCGCTGCCCCTGTCGCGTCCGTTTTTGCCTCTTGCTCCGCTCTTGCTTCGTCGCTCACGCCGATCTCCTGATTCCTAATGGTTCTGCTAACGAACCGTGAACGGCCCATACCAGAACATCAATTCGATGCTAAAAGCAGCTAGGGTCCGATGTTTGAACCTGTCCCAGATCCACTCATGACAGCCTTACAGCGATCGTAGTCAAGGCGACATCAAGGTCCTGCGCTGCTACGCGGGCTCGAATGGGGGCTGGATGGCGATTTTTCAAGGCTTTTGGAGGGGCTTTACTTCTAACGGAGCGGGAAACCGCCATCAATGTTCGGTCTTGAAATGACCTGTGTAATCTTTGCGGACGCAGTAGCCAGGAGGAAAGCTAGTTTTTTTTAGCTCTTTAGCGCTGCGCTCAACAAGCGAGAGGTCATATCGACAACGGGTATCACTTGATCGTATGCCATGCGGGTAGGGCCTATCACGCCCAGCATACCAAGAGTTCGCGCGCCGTCGCCGTAGGGAGCGGTGATCAGTGAATAGTCGTCAAATGCTTGAAAGCCGGCTTCTTCGCCAATAAAGATTCGAATGCCATCTGCGTCTGCGCAGCGCTCGAACAAATGCAGCAAATCCTGCTTGCTCTTGAGCGCAATAAACAACTCTCTTAGTCTGTCCAACTCTTCCGGACTCGCGCCCTCTACAAGCTGCGACTCGCCCACTACTAGGCAATCGGGAGCCGTGCTTTCGTCACTCAAGGCTTGCTTTGCTAGATCGATCTTCGCTTCGAGGAAATCGTCGATCGTTCCCTGAGCAGCGCTGAGGTCGTGTCCTAGCTCATCCTGAATTTCGCCAATGTCGCGCCCGGAAAAGCGTTCGTTTATCTGCTGCGCAGCCCGCTTTAATTCATCTTCAGAAAAAACACGACGAGTTTGGATAATCCGGTTCTGAACCTCGCGTTGATTGAGTACCAGAATAACCAGAACTCGATCCCCTGACAGAGGCAAAAACTCAACCTGGCGCAAAGGCTGCGCCCCAGGCTTAGGCACGGTCACCACCCCTGCTTGACTCGTGATCGAAGACAACAGTGTCGAAGCCGACTGCACCAACTCTTTAGAATTCCGATCCTGATTGAGTTCGCTGCGCAACACTTCCGCCGCATTCGAATCGAGATTCTCCCCTACTTGCAGCACGCAATCGACGAAAAAACGGTATCCCTGTGCGGTGGGAACACGCCCAGCCGAAGTGTGCGGAGACTGCAGATACCCGCGCTCCTCAAGTTCGGACATCGTGTTGCGAATCGTGGCAGTGCTCACTGGAAGACCGGCTTGCGCACCCAACAGCTTGGACCCTATCGGTTGACCCTCCCGGATGTGCATCTCCACAAGGGTGCGCAACAGAGTTCCCGCTCGGTCGGAGAGCTCGTGGATCATCTGTAGATAGAAGATGCTGCCATAGCGGTGTTGTAGCATAGTGAAAGGGTCGCGCAAAGCGACACCAGCAGCTCATCGAACGAGCTCACAGGCCCCTAAAACGACGTTTTGCCACGGATCTGAGGTAGGCTAGAACCTGAATCAAGTCGAGGTACACGGTGCTCACGCAGATCAGCATTAGCCAATATACGGTGATCGACTCCCTGGACGTGGATCTCCAGAGCGGTCTAACCGTAATAACTGGCGAAACCGGCGCCGGTAAGTCGATCATGTTGGACGCGCTCGGTTTGTGCTTGGGTGATCGTGCAGACCCCTCTGCGATCCGACCAGGTAGTGACCGAGCCGATTTGAGTGCGGTTTTTGATTTGAGCGAGGTGCCGGACGCGCTGAGCTGGCTGCAGGAAAGGGCTCTGGATAGCGACGACCAGTGCATTGTGCGGCGAGTAATCACGCGAGAGGGTCGCTCCCGGGCGTTCATTAACGGTAAGCCGGTAACGCTTCAAGACTGCGCCTCTTTGGGCTCTCATCTAGTCGACATCCACAGCCAGCACGCGCATCAATCCTTACTCAGGCGAGCCTACCAGCGAGCGCTGCTAGACAACTACGCGGGTCTAGGAGAAAAAGTCGCGGCAACCAGCGAACTTGCAAGCCAATGGCGCTTGGTCGATGAAAAGCTATCTGCACTCCTTACTCAGCAGCAGGAAAAAGCGGACCGGGAACAACTGCTTCGCTACCAGGTTGATGAACTCGATGAACTGGCGATCAGCAGCGCCGAGCTCAGCGAGCTCGAAAGGGAGCAAAAAATGCTCTCCAACGCTGAGACGATTCAGCAACAGGCGAATGCGGTAGCAAGCGTATGTGATGACTACGAAAGCGGTGTTCGGCGGGCTGCTGCAGAGCTGGCTTCGGAGGTTCACGGCGGCGAAACGGTAGCTGAGATTAGACAAATGCTCGATACTGCGGCCATTCATCTTGAAGAGGCGGGCCGAGAATTGGAACGCTATCTGGGACAAACCGAAAGCAATCCGGAGCGCCTGAGCTTCCTTACGGAAAGACTCGATCGAGCTTACTCGGCGGCACGCAAACATCGTGTAAAGCCGGAAGAACTTGAGGCGCACCACGGCGCTTTGAGGGCCGAACTGGAGTCATTGGATGCGAGCGACGAACATCTGCAAGCGCTCCGCGATGAACGCTCTGCTTTAGAAAAAAGCTACCAAAAAAACGCAAAGAGCATTACAGCTAAGCGCAAGAAAGCCGCCAAGAAACTGGTGGATGAGGTCGAGGCTCTTCTGAAAACCTTGTCCATGGAAACCTGCCGCTTTACCGTGGAATTAACAGCACGACCAGACACCGATCCACATCCTGCCGGACAGGAAGATATCGATTTTTTAATCGCCACAACGCCCGGCGCTGCTCAGCAGAGTCTCTCCAAGGTCGCCTCCGGAGGCGAACTTTCGCGCATCAGCTTAGCGATACAGGTTGCGACCGCGAGCGAGATCACCGTGCCAAGCATGGTGTTCGATGAGGTCGATGTCGGCATAGGGGGAGGTGTAGCTGAAGTGGTTGGCCGACTGCTCGCAAGTCTGGGGAGCACTCGACAAGTTTTGTGCGTTACCCATTTGCCACAGGTGGCGGCGCAGGGCATCCATCATTTGCAGGTGGAGAAGACTGCCGACGCCAATACGGTTGCCTCGTCCTTACACAGTCTCAGTGAAGAAGAAAGAGTTCACGAAATTGCGCGCATGCTGGGGGGCATCAAAATGACAAAAAACACCTTGGCGCACGCCAAAGAAATGCTCAACCAGCCAGCGACTCGCTGATAGGCTTGCGGCTGGTGAGGCTCTGCGCTTAGGCGTTGCTTATGCGTCTTTTTTTCGTACGTAGAGCACCAGTGAGTGATCGACGATCTCGTAACCGTGCTCTTCCGCGATCGCTCGCTGGCGTTCTTCGATGACCGAGTCCTTGAATTCAACGACATTACCGGACTCCGTATCGACCATATGATCGTGTGGGCCCGTTTCTGCCAGTTCAAAAACTGAATGACCGGCTTCAAAATTATGACGAGTCACAAGACCCGCAGTCTCGAACTGAGTGAGCACCCGATAGACCGTCGCCAGTCCCACGTCTTCGCCCGCATCTCGGAGAGACTGATAGACGTCTTCAGCACTTTTATGGCGAGAACTCTCATCCGAATCCTCGAGAATTTGCAGGATTTTAACGCGCGGTAGCGTGACTTTTAGGCCCGCGCTGCGCAGATCTTGGTTGCTATACGCCATAAGACGGACTTCTCTGAGTTTTTGAGGATGGGTATGATGCCACCGCTCCTCGAATTGTGGAAGATGACCTTGTTACGAAGCCTTCAGATAAAACCGAGTATGCCGGACCAAAAGGTGCTGGATTTAGCCAAACTAAAACAAAAGTTACGGGCACTGAAACTCACCTTTTCCCATTTACGTTACCTGCCGTTTTGCCTCTCTGTGTCGATGATCGGCGCGACCAGTGGCTGTGGTTTCGTTTCATTCCCGGGCGTCTACAAAATCGATATTGAGCAGGGCAACCTGGTCACGCAAGACATGATCGAACAACTTCAGCCGCGCATGAGTCGCCGCCAAGTTCGTTTCATCATGGGCTCACCACTGGTGGAGGATACGTTCGCAACCGACCGATGGGATTACCCTTACATCATTCGAAACGGCAAAACGGTGATTCGAGAAGCACAGGTCAGTATTTACTTTGACGGCGACGAATTGGATCGAATCGAGGGTGACTATCTGCCGGACTGGGCCGCGAGCCCGGATGCGAGCGCGGCTCTGAACAATAGCGAGTAGTGAGGAAGAGCGTTGCTTAGCGCCACCTTTAGCGCCACCTTCAGTAGAACCTATGGGTAGACACTCGCAGCTCTTCCAATAACCGCATCCACCAGCCGTCCGGCGACTCGATCGAAGAGCGTGCCCGCTGCGGTCGCCAATAGACCACCACGGACAGAAAACTCGAGGTCCAAACTGATCTTGCATGCGTCATCGCGAAGCGCCTGAAACATCCAAACCCCAGAGAAACTGTCGAAGGGGCCATCCTTCAAGGTCAAATCGATACGCTCGTAGGGCGTGAGCACGTTGACAGTTGTAAAGCTGTGGGCGATCCCGCCTTTTTCCAAATCCAACCGTGCTTCCATTACGCCCTCATCTGAGCGAATGACCTTCGTACCCACACAGCCATCCATAAAGCTTGGGTAGGCTTCAACATCATTAACCAATTCAAACATTTGCTTTGCAGAATAGTGAAGAAGCGCGCTTCGGCTTATGGTTGTCATTGCAATAGCAAGGTTGAAAAAGAATAGGGAGTGTTCTTCAAGGCACCAGCATCAGCCACAGCCAGGCGATACAGATTAACGGGATGCTGACAAATCGGACAAGAAAGTACCACAGTCGAAAGAGAATTTCGGGCTCCCTAGCGAGCTCTTTACGTAACACTGGCAGCGGCATTCGCCACCCGACGAATAGAGCGAGGAGTACCAAAGAGGACGGTATCAAGCCATAAGTTGCTGTTTGATCGAGCAGCGTTACTACTTGGCTACCAGGACTACTCTGGGAGAAGCCCCAGCTGAGGAGAGCACCGAATAGCCAAACGACAGCTCCGCAGAGTGCAGACGCTCGCCAACGGTTGAGTCGTGTCTGTTGCTCAAAACTCGCCACCAAAGGCTCCATGAGGGCGACCGCTGAGCCCAGTAGCATGATCAAGAGCGCAAGGAAAAATAGGCTCCCGTAGAAATCGCCAAAGGCATGGTTGCCAAAAGCATAGGGCAGCGCGATGAACAGTAAGCTGAGATCTCGATCAGGCAAGAGGTTTGCCGAACTGGTTAAAGCCAGTACGACAATCGCAAGCGCAATCGAGACGACCACATCGAACAAGGCGACCGCCAGGACCGATCGGACCAGCGGGATTTTCTCGGGTGCGTAGGCACCGTAGCTCAAGCCGACCGCCACACCGGCAGTGAGCGTATACAGCGCAAAGCCCATTGCAGCAAAAAACGATCCGCCGTCGTAGTCCAGCGCTTGCCATTTGAATAGGTAGCTTCCGGCTTCCGCGAGATCGCCCTGCTCGATCGCATACCCCAGCAGAGCGCCCAGTAAGGCGAGCAGCGCGGGCAGTGCGAACCAGACGAAGGTGCCCAAGCCACGACGTGCACCGGCGGCAAGGGCGGCGGAAATGAAGAGCGCAAAGCAAAAGGACCATCCAATAACACTCGCTGGTGCTTCGATCCGCCGTTCCAATTCTGTTGCTGTCCCGGGCAGGCTTATCGCCGCGAACTCACCGAGTTGTAGCTGGTAGGCATAGCTGAGTACCCAGCCTCCAAATACGACGGAGACCACCAGCAATAAGAATGCCGCGAAACACGTTAAGGCGGCGATGAGCACCCACCGCCGGGATGCTCCCGACTGCTGCGCAGCCCAGCGTAAACTGATGAAAGGTGATCCCCGCCCATGACTCCCCAGGGAGAGTTCCGCCACCAAAAGCGGTACGGACACGCCGAGTAGGCAAAGCAAATAACTCAGCATAAAGGGCGCGCCGCCGTTTTCTCCTAAGAGCCAGGAAAATCGAGCGACGTTTCCAAGACCGACCACAGCTAAGCTGAGGGCCAATACAAACGTGGTCCGCGACTGCCATCGATCCAGCGACAGCGGTAAATTCATGAATGCTTCCTACTTACAAAACTCAATGGGCTTACAAGACTCAACGGGTCGGATGCTGTTGCCGTATGCGTGGAATCGGAGAAATTCAAACACCTGCGCCTTAAACGATCTCACTTTCTCCGGATCTGCCCTTATAAATTACACGGCGGGTCAGTGTGAATAGTTCCGATTCATCAAAACGCGGGAGCCATTCTATTCACGCGGTAGAATAGGCCGATGAGTAAAAAGAAAGCAAAATCACCGGACAACAGCATCGTTCAAAACAAACGGGCGCGCTTTGATTACAACCTGCTCGAAACCTTCGAAGCGGGTGTAGCGCTTGCCGGATGGGAAGTGAAGGCGCTCCGCTCTGGAAAGTGCCAGCTCACCGATTCTTATGTACTGATTAAGAACGAAGAGGCGTGGCTTCTTGGAGCGCAGATCACCCCCCTTGAGACCGCATCAAGTCACGTCGCAACAGACCCAATTCGCACTCGTAAATTACTCCTCCATAAAAAGGAACTCGCGAAAATACTCGCGGCGACAAGCGCCAAGGGTCAGACCTGTGTCTGTACACGCTTGTATTGGAAGGGCCATCTCGTCAAGGCGAGCATTGCCCTTGCCCAGGGTAAGCAAGCGCACGACAAACGCGACGCACAACGGGATAAGGACTGGGACCGACAAAAGCAGCGCATCATGCGCCAGGCAAACCGCTCCTAGCGATAAGACTTCGCAAACGCCCCTACTGGCTGCCTAGCGCCCCCGGCACAGGCCGCTAGGCCGCGTTTTCCAAGCCCATCTGGCCAGAACGAAAGAGTCGACCCGGATACCGGCCAGTCAGCGTGTCGTGTTCGAGCACGAGCTCACCGTTGACCAACATGGCGCGATAACCGGCGGCATCCTGCAATAAGCGCTGTCCACCTGCGGGAAGGTCAGCGATCATTCGCGGCGCAAACAATCGCAGCCTTTGGTAGTCGATTACGTTGATATTGGCCTTCAATCCCGGATGCAGCCGACCGCGATCACTCATACCGCAGTAATCGGCAATATCCGAGGTGAGCCGTCGAATCGCTTCGGCCAATTCGATCTTATCTTCGCTGTTCCTATCCCGCGTCCAATAACTCAATAGGTAGGTTGGAAAGCTCGAATCACAAATCGTGCCTACGTGCGCACCGCCATCGGACAGCCCCATAATCGCTTGCGGGTGCTGCATCATTGTGAAGACGTTGTCGAAGTTCATTTCCGTATAGTTGTAGATCGGAAAGTACAAAAGCGCTTGCCCATCATCCTCAAGGAGCAAATCGTAGATCATTTCCAAGGCGGAGAGTCCCTGCTCTTCAGCCATATGCAAGACGGAAGTCGCAGCGGTTTGTTCATACTCTGGATTTTCACCCAACAAAAACGTCTTGCTGGCGACGTAGTCGATTGCCGCCATTAGCGCATCCACGATCGGTGGCACGGGTGTTCCGTCACCGGCGAGAGTCTCGGATTTTTCACTCAAGAGCTGTTTCTTAAACGCTGGATCACTCATGCGTTCCACGCGCTCGAGTACGGGCAGATGACTGATCGCCTTGTAACTGGGAAAGCCGATAAAGGGGTGAAAGGTGCATTGAAGACCAGTGATAACGCCAATACCTCTCGGCGCCGTTTGCAAACGCATATCGATGCCTTGCTGTTTTGCGCTCTCAGCACGCTGCAGGATTCGGCGCCACTGATCCGGCGCAAAGTCTCGCTGCATGAGCGACAGGGAAAAGGGGCGACCGCAGCCACCTTTAGCCATAGCTTCGAGAATGTCGAACTCCTTATCAAAGGCGTCCCCCTCCCGCTCCAGATCGAAATCGTTTACGGCCTGCAGTACCCCATGGTTTAGATCCGCGAGCGCGCCTGCTATCCCGGCCAGCTCCTCCGCTGTAGCCTCCGACGAAGGCGTCCAGTCACCGTCCGCGCTGCGATGTACATCGGAACGACCCGTCGAAAAACCGATAGCGCCCGCCTCCATTGCTTCCCGCGTAAGTTGCCGCATCCTCGCGATATCGGTCTCTGTGGCATGCTCATTAGCCACCGCTCGATCGCCCATCACGTACACGCGCAACGGGTCATGAGTTACCTGAACGGCGAAGTCGATCGAGTGGGGCTTTGCATCGAGGGCATTCATATACTCGGGGAGTGTTTCCCACTCCCAGGTGATTCCCTCGGAGAGAGCGATGCCTGGAATGTCCTCAACGCCTTCCATCAGGCGAATCAGCTTATCCCGGTCCCCGGGTCTCACCGGAGCAAAACCAACGCCACAGCTACCCATGACCACTGTACTCACGCCGTGATTAATGCTTGGTTGGAGATTTGCATCCCAGGAAATTTGGCCGTCGTAATGGGTGTGGAGATCGATAAAGCCCGGAGTCACAATGTGTCCCTGCGCGTCGAGCAATTCCTTAGCACTACCTGGGCAGTCGCCGATCGCGACGATAACGCCATTGCGGATGGCGACGTCTCCTTGAAAAGGCTCGCCGCCATTTCCGTCGTAGATAAGACCACCGGTTATTTTTAAGTCGAATTCCATCTTTGAGGCCTCACTAGTTATCAATTTTTTTGTGTAGGTGGGAAAAGTCTATGCGTGACGCTGCTTGGCTGTCTACGGCTGATCGACGCCGAGTTTTCGCGGGTACTAACGGCTAACGACTGACCAAACACAGCGGCCACGGTTGTTGCCGCTGCAAGCTGAAATGCAATTCGTTATCATTTCGCAAAATCTGCCGATTACTTCTTATGAACACCGCCGCCGCCCGCCCTCTGACTGCTGAACAGGCTACCCAAGGGCGAAAAAAAAGCTTGCGCAAGCGCCTGTTCGCGTGGCACAGCTGGGCTGGATTTCAGCTGGCGCTACTCACATTTATTGTGATGTTGTCCGGCACCCTAGCGGTGGTCAGCAACGAGATCGACTGGTTGTTGGACAGCGAGCGGCATGTTCAACCTCTTCAGGGAGAACCGCAATGGCAAGCGATGTTGAGCAGTGCCAAGGCACTCTATCCAGACGCGCTGGTCGCTGGTCTTCAGTTGGGCGAATTGGACGTAATGGCGGCGGAGGCGCTAATACTCACCGAGGATAAGCAGCGGATTCGCGTGTTTATTGATCCATCTACTGGAGAGGTTCTCGGAACGGGCCACTGGTTGAACGTACAGCGAATACTGCGCGACTTTCACCGCTATCTGTTTATCGTGCTAAAGGGACTGGGATTGCCGATCGTTACTATCGCTGCGGTGGTTCTGGCGGTCCAGCTTTACACGGGGCTGGCAACCACCCGCAAATGGCTTCGCGGACTGATCACCCTTCCCCGCCGCAAGAATGCGCGAATATTCATCGGCGACCTGCACCGCTTTTCTGCGCTGTGGACAACCTGGTTCACGCTGCTGATGGTGATCACGAGCTTCTGGTATCTGGCGGAGTGGATCTTACACAGCGCGGGTGGTCGAGCGGCGGCGCCCATTCTGGCGGTATCAGCGCCTGAAAATGGCATCGCGCCTGAACTCAATTCTCTTGAAGCCCATATTGCAGCGACGAAGGACGCGTTTCCCGAACTTAGGATCAGCTCAATCAGTCTTCCAACTCCCTACAGCGAGCAGGTGATTATGATTGGCCCTTCCACGGATTGGCTGCTTCGACCACGAGCGAGCCGGGTAACCCTCGACGCACAAACCGCCGAAGTACTTGCGGTGCAAAGACCGGAAGATCTCACGGCACTACAGTACACCGCCGACCTAGCAGACCCATGGCACTTCGGGGATGTGGGCGGTCTTGCGACGAAACTTTTGTGGTTCTGCTGCGGGGTTATCTTAACGGGCCTGTCGGCTACTGGCGTTTGGCTCACCTGGCGTCGCACCCGTCAAAGTTTCGGCCGATGGCACATCGCCACGAGCGTTATCATGCTGGTAAGTGGCGTATTCGGTTTCGGCTATATTTCATTTCAGCTCTGACCTGGGCAGGCTCGTGGCTTGCTTGCGTCGACGATGATCGTCTTCTGAAGGAAAGAAGGGCGAAGGAAAGAAGGCTATGAGCTTCTACGAAGACAAAATCCTTCCGCATGTCATCAATTGCACCTGCGGCAGCAAACCGATTCTGCGGCAACGGCAGAAAGTGGTGCCCTTCGCCGAGGGAAGAGTCTTGGAGATCGGTATCGGGACGGGCCTAAACCTGACCTACTATGACCACACCAAAGTCTCTCATTTAATCGGTCTGGATCCATCGCAGGCCTCCTGGGAACTGGCAAAGCAGCGCGCCCAAGCGCTTCCCTTCCCCGTCGAATTCGTCGCCGAATCGGCCGAGACAATAGGATTGGAGACTGACAGCATCGACAGCGTTGTCGTCACCTATTCGCTGTGTACGATTCCCGATCCGGTCTCGGCCCTCGAAGGTATTCGACGCGTTCTCAAACCTCGCGGACAACTCCTGTTCACCGAACATGGACGCGCACCGGATGAAGCCGTCCGCCGCTGGCAGGATCGTCTCGATAGGGTGTGGGGAATGATCGCTGGTGGCTGTCATCTGAACCGCGATATCCCCAGAATTCTTGAACTTGGGGGCTTTCAAACGGAGTCGTTAGAGACTATGTACCTGCCTAGAACGCCACGCTTTGCCGGATTCAACTTCTGGGGAGTGGCCCACAAAAACTAGGGGTTTTCGAGTATTCGTTGCCCACCTGCGTAACTTGCGCCTAAGCGCCTTACTCTCCACAATGCGGCGCTGGAAATTTAACCAATCGTCTGAGCAACAAACTAAGGAACATCATGGCAGCGATAGCCCCATTCAAAGTGACCGATGTTAAACACTGGAACGAGCGTCTTTTTAGTTTCAAGACCGAGCGTTCACCGGAGTTTCGCTTTGAAAACGGCCACTTCACAATGGTCGGGATGCGCGTCGACG
>JBCCQO010000024.1:0-16747 GCA_039024595.1 Pseudomonadota bacterium
ACTTTCAGTCGCTTTCGCTATTACTTTCTGCAAATTTCTCCCTAATAAGTCTCGTAAAGTAAGCCTCGCGCACGGCGCTGGCCTCAGGTTCTTCTAATTCCGTGGAGCAGCTTTCCGATCAGCCACTTCTTGTAGGGCAGCGGGTTGCGTTGCGGGTCGAGTATGACGGCTCCGTTTTCGCGGGGTGGCAGCGCCAGTCAGCGGAACAAAATGTCGCTACGGTTCAAGCGACCTTAGAACACGCCCTTACTCAGATCGCCAATCGTTCCGTAGCGGTGTCCTGTGCAGGACGTACCGATGCCGGAGTGCATGCGATCGCGCAATGGGTGCACTTCGATGCGCCAACCGAGCGGAGCTTAAAGGCCTGGCTCATTGGTGGAAACGCCCATCTACCCAGCACTATCAGGATTACGGCCGCTGTGCCCGTAGCAGAGGATTTTCATGCTCGTTTTTGCGCCGTTTCTCGTACTTATGACTATGTGATAAACAACAGTGCTATCCAATCCGCGCTGCTGTCCAAGCGTGTTTTGGCGTGGCGTGAGCACCTAGACGAGAGCGCTATGCACGCGTCGCTTCAGCGTATTCTTGGGGAGCAGGATTTCTCCGCTTTTCGTGCCGCGTCGTGTCAATCCCTTAGCCCGATGCGTCTCATGGTTGAAGCGGGGGTCAAGCGTCGGGGAGATTTCCTCCGCGTGCGTTTGGTCGCTAATGCTTTTTTGCACCACATGGTGAGGAACATAGTCGGATCACTGTTGCGGGTTGGCTCCGGGAAGGCGCCTGAATCCTGGCTCGAGGAACTGTTAGATTCTCGTGATCGAAGCCTCGCCGGAGCCACAGCGCCACCGCACGGCCTCTATCTTTCTGACGTGAGCTATCCGAGTCGCTTTGCGATACCCGCTACGGATGCACTGGTGTATTTTCCACCCTAACGGCGAGTCGGACTTGGCCTACGCATCTGCTAATATTGGCGGTTTGTCGCTGATCGTAGATCGATGACTAGGGTCAAGATTTGTGGGGTTCGGAGTCCGGCCGTTGCTGAGCACGTCTCTGCGGTGGGGGCTGACGCCCTAGGGCTGGTTTTTTTCGGTCCCAGCCCGCGAGCAGTAAGTGTCGATGCGGCAGTAGAAGTGGCCGCGGCGGTCGATCCCTTACTCACCATTGTTGGGCTTTTTGTTAACGCGGATCAACGTGAGGTAGAGAACGTGCTGGAGCGTTGTCCGATCGATGTTCTGCAGTTTCATGGCGACGAGGACGAAGCGTTTTGCGCCCAGTTTGGGCGACCATTTTTTAAAGCCATTGCAATGCGCCCGGAGCTTGATCCACGATCGACGGCATCTCGTTTTCCGTTAGCACGCGCATTACTGTTCGACGCTTGGAGCGAAGGGCGTAGCGGTGGTACCGGTAAGACGTTTGATTGGGAGCGACTTCCGCCCGATCTTGGCCGACACTGGATACTAGCGGGTGGCCTAAATCCGGAAAATGTAGCCGATGCGATTACGGCTACGAATGCGCCGGTCGTGGACGTCAGCGGCGGTGTTGAGAGCAGTCCGGGTGTTAAAGATATAGCAAGAATTGACGCGTTTATGGCTGCAGTACGTGCGGCCGATGAACGCCAAGCTGAGCAGAAATGAGGATGCTGCTAAATGACCATTGAATCAAACCCGCTTCGTTACGCGAACGTGCCCGATATCGACGGGCGCTTTGGGCCCTATGGCGGTAAGTTTGTAGCAGAGACGCTGATGGCAGCATTGGCCGAGTTGGAGACGATGTATCGCCAGCTTTCCGAAGATGCCGAATTTCAGCGCGAGTTCGATGAAGACCTTGCTCACTATGTTGGCCGTCCTTCTCCACTTTATGAAGCAAAACGCTGGTCTGACGAAATCGGCGGTGCTCGGATTTTTCTGAAACGGGAAGACCTAAACCACACCGGCGCTCACAAGGTAAACAACACTGTTGGCCAGGCCTTGCTCGCCAAACATATGGGTAAGCCGCGGGTGATTGCGGAAACTGGCGCAGGGCAGCATGGGGTCGCGAGTGCAACGATAGCCGCTCGCTTGGGTCTTGAATGCCATGTCTTTATGGGCGCTGAGGACGTACAGCGGCAATCACTCAACGTTTATCGCATGAAGCTCCTGGGCGCTAATGTAGTTCCCGTAACCTCGGGCTCGGCGACGCTAAAGGATGCGATGAACGAGGCCATGCGTGACTGGGTGACGAATGTCGATGACACGTTTTATATCATTGGTACCGTCGCAGGTCCTCACCCTTACCCTATGCTCGTCCGAGACTTCCAGTGCGTGATCGGACGTGAGGCTCGAGAGCAATGTCTTGCGCGAAACGGAAAGCTCCCGGACGCGCTCGTCGCCTGTGTGGGCGGTGGTTCTAACGCGATAGGCCTGTTCCATCCTTTCTTGGCTGATAGTTCCGTTTCTATGTATGGGGTCGAAGCGGGTGGCCTGGGCTTAGAGTCGGGGCAGCATGCGGCGCCGTTATCCGCAGGTCGACCGGGGGTTCTCCATGGGAATCGCACCTACCTTATGCAGGATGAAGACGGTCAGATTACGCACACGCACTCCGTTTCAGCGGGCCTAGACTATCCAGGTGTTGGTCCGGAGCACTCCTGGCTGAAAGATATTGGTCGCGTCGAATACGTGGCTGCCAATGACGATGAAGCGCTTGCTGCTTTTCACCGTGTGACAAAAGTCGAGGGCATCATGCCGGCGTTGGAGACAGCGCACGCGCTGGCTTACGCAGAAAAGCTCGCGGCGCGAATGGATCCCGATCAGCATATCGTCGTGAATCTCTCTGGGCGTGGTGACAAAGACATTCTCACCGTGGCGCGTCTTGAGGGTATTGAGGTCTAGGCGAAACATGAGTCGGATAGCGGGTGTTTTTGAGTCCTTGAAGGCCGACGGCCGCAAGGCGGTGATTCCCTACCTAGTTGCCGGCGATCCATCGCTTGAGCTGACGGTAGATTTGATGAGCGCCCTTGTGTCTGCTGGAGCAGATATTATCGAAGTCGGTGTGCCCTTCTCCGATCCGATGGCGGAAGGGCCTGTGATCCAACGCGGTCATGAGCGAGCACTCGATCGCGGAACACGTCTGCGTGATGTCATCGAACTTGTAAGACAATTTCGCGAACGGGATTCGCACACGCCCGTATTGCTGATGGGTTATGCCAACCCGGTTGAGCGGATGGGATACACGACAGTCGCTGAAAGCGCGAGCAGCGCTGGAGTCGATGCGCTGTTGACCGTTGATGTACCGCCGGAAGAGGTAGCTTCCCTAAACCAGGAACTCAAAAGCGTCGGTATGGACAATATTTTCTTGGTCGCACCGACAACCCCGGATGCAAGGATGGACCTCATCGCATCAGAGGCAAGTGGTTTTATCTACTACGTGTCTCTGAAAGGCGTAACCGGAGCCGGTCACTTGGATCTAGGTTCTGTGTCTTCACAGGTAGCCCAGTTACGGGAGCACACGTCACTTCCTGTTTGCGTCGGCTTCGGTATCAAGGATGGAGCTTCGGCTGCTGCAATCGCCGACTTTGCGGACGGTGTCGTGGTCGGCTCGGCTCTTGTACAAAAACTTGCCGATGTTGCAGCGAGTGGCGGAGAAGACGCTGATATCCTTAACGCGGCGGGCGAGCTTGTAAAGGAAATTCGAGAGTCTGTTGACCATCTAGTGTCAGATGCGGCCGCCTAGCTAACCGCGTAGCGCAGACCGTAGCTCGCTCGCGCGACTCTTTTCTTATTTTTCAACCCATGGGCCAGCTTGATTCTCAGCGTAACCTTCGTCCCAGTTCCCAGCGCAATTCCAAGCCCAATGCCCAGCCGAATCCCTGGCTCGTTGCCGGTTTGAGCGAAGGCTAGATAAGGACCACATTCTTTCTCTCAACCAAGCGCTTCAGCGCGTATAATCGTTGACATCTGTACCGAGTTAAACCGCTTTAAGTTGGGGTTTGCATGAGCTGGATCGATAAAATTTTACCTGCCGGGATCTCGCGCTCTGAAGGTTCGAAACGAACCTCTGTACCGGAAGGTGTTTGGGCTAAGTGCGTCAAGTGTGAGGCGGTGTTATACCGACCGGATCTCGAACGGAATGCGCTGGTGTGCCCGAAGTGCGATTACCACATGCGCCTCCCTGCCCGTAAACGACTCGACTTATTTTTGGATGTAGACAATCGTGAGGAGGTGTACTCGGACATAGAGCCGATCGATCGCCTGCGCTTTCGTGATAAGAAGAAGTATACGGCTCGACTCGCAGCAGCGCAGAAAAACACCGGTGAGCGAGATGCTCTGGTCGCCATGCGGGGTACGCTGCACGGCCAGGCCGTGGTCGCCCTGGCTTTTGAATTCGGTTTCCACGGCGGCTCCATGGGACAAGCGGTCGGTGAGAAGTTTTCCCGAGCGGCGCAGCTGGCCTTGAAAGAGCGTATACCCCTGGTGTGCTTTTCCGCGTCTGGTGGCGCGCGCATGCAAGAGGCACTTATCTCTTTGATGCAAATGGCTAAAACCAGCGCCGTCATCGAACGCATGCATATGGAGTCCGTCCCATACATCTCGGTGCTAACCGACCCGATTTACGGCGGTGTCTCCGCATCTCTTGCGCTACTTGGCGACTTAAATATCGCCGAACCGGGTGCCCGCGCGGGCTTCGCCGGCCCCAATATTATTGAGCAGACCATTCGGCAAAAACTGCCCAAGGGTTTTCAGCGTAGCGAATTTTTGCTTGAGCACGGTGCAATCGACATGATCGTTCATCGCCTAGAGCTTCGCGATACGCTCGCTAGAGTGTTGGCGAAGCTCTGCGGTGCGCCAGAACCTCATCTTGAGCGCTCGGATTCAGAGATCGATGATGAGGTCGAGCTCGACGCTAGCAACGCCGCCATCGCAGGCGATGCGAGCGTGGTGGAAGACACGGTCGAACATGAAGGCGCCGAGACCGCTGAGAGCGATGAGCCAAGTGGCAGTGCCGATGCCGAAGACGAAGAAACCTCACCCACAGTTACGGAAGAGGAGGCTTCCGCCGAGACTGAAGAGGCCGCAAGCGAGTCCGCAGCGGTGGTTGATGCGAAGGATCAGGCACCCGATGACGGTGAGTTGGACGCCAGCGGTGAGTCTAGCGACGGCTTAGAGATGGCAGATTCCGATTCGGAAGAGAGCAGTGAATCCCTCGAGGAGTCTGCGTCGGATGACCCGTCCAGTGATGAACTTGAGGACTCTGATTCTACCCCGGAGAACGAGGAAAGCAGTAAAAAGGCTGATGGATAGAGGCGATTTAGATGGCTGGCTTTGGCATCTCGAACGCATTCACAGCAAGGAAATCGACCTCGGACTGAGCAGGTCGGCGGCGGTTGCCGCTCGCATGGGTCTCCTGCCTCTGGATTCTGTGGTGGTTACCGTAGCGGGTACCAATGGTAAAGGAACCGTTGCCTATACAACCGACTCGCTACTGCAAGCGAAGGGAAAGACGACCGGCCGCTACAGCTCCCCCCATCTACTTCGCTATAACGAACGCATTACCTTAAACGGTAGGGCGGTCGGCGATGGACAGGTCCTAGAAGCGTTCCAAGAGATCGAAAGTGCTCGTGGTGAGATTACCCTGACCTATTTCGAATTTTCTACCCTTGCAGCGCTCTACCTGTTCGCGAAGGCTGCGGTCGACGTCGTGATTTTAGAGGTGGGGCTTGGCGGTCGACTGGATGCAGTCAATATTGTGGATGCGGACGCGGTGGCGATTACCTCGATTTCTCTCGATCATCAGGCTTGGCTCGGGGACTCGGTTGATCTTATTGCCCCGGAAAAAGCGGCCGTTGCCCGGCCTGATCGCCCCGTGGTGTTGGCGGAAGCCAGCTACCCAAGTTCGCTGTTTAAGACCCTCAAGACTATTGGAGCCACAACTTTACAGAGCGGCGTTAACTGGGCCTGGGAAGCGGATGCGGACCGAGTAAGCGTCAGGCTCGCGTCCGGTGTTCACTTAGAGTCCCTACCTATGCCCTTAGGCTTGCAGGCGTCCAACCTGGCTTCTGCGATCCAGCTCAGCGCTATCGTACTGGAGCATGACCTTCCGCGTGAGGTTGCAGAGGCTGGACTTGCACAGCTCGAGATTCCCGGGCGACAACAGCGTGTTATGTACCAGCAGCGCGAGCTGATCTTCGACGTGGCGCACAACACGGCGGCGATGGAGGCGCTTTCCGTTTTCTTGGACAGTCGCCCTTGCGTTGGTCGTACGCACGCCATTGTTGGGCTTATGGCCGATAAAGAGGTAGAACTGATTGTCAGAGCACTAGCAAATTCGATTGATAGTGCGTGTGCCATCGCCTTGCCAGGCACTGATCGTGCGTTGCCTGCGGAAGACCTGTGGGCTGTGCTCGATCGAGCGTCCATCGCCGTTGCGCAGCCAGATTTCAGTGCCGAGGCGGTTTGGAATCAGTTAATGAAAGGTAGTCACGAAGGAGATCGAATCGTCATCTGCGGCTCTTTTCATACGGTTGCGAGTATAATGCCGCTCGCCGGCATCGACGCTGTCTGCTAACCATTCTTCCGGGAGTCCAGTGGACAACCAAATTAGACAACGCCTCGTTGGGGCCCTCATTCTGCTCGCGTTGGCGATCATCTTCTGGCCGATCATATTCGTCGGTCCTGGCAGTGATGTGAGTCCCTTAGACGTACAGGTGCCAGAGCGACCGCCGGTGGATCTCCGCTCATTGCCGGAACCGGACGATCTTGGTTTGCGCCCGGTGCGTGAGGCGCAAAGCACTGGCGTCGACGAGCCGGAGATCAACGATCAAAGCGACGGAGATACACGGGACGAAAGTGCGCGCGAAGAGGCCATAGACGCCGTTCTTCTGGCAGCGCCTCCCGCATTACCTGCCCGTGCCGATTCGATAAAGTTGCCGTCGCTAGACGAAGCTCGCGACACCTTAGAAAAACCTGAGCTCGATGCAGATGGATTGCCGATCGCATTTGCACTTCAAGTCGCGACCATGAGTAAACAAGACGGTGCAGAACTGCTCCGTGATGAACTTGTCGAGGCGGGTTACAAGGGCTACCTGAGCCGGGTTCGGAAGGCAGACCGCACGCTATACCGGGTAATGGTCGGACCAAAGTTTCGTCGAGAGGAGCTCGTCGCGGTTAAGACGGTCATCGATAAGGCCTGGTCCGTTGATTCCATCATCATTCGCTACCTACCATGATTGAACTACCGCAACTGGGCGAGTTTACGGGCTTGGATTGGGCTATCGTTGTGGTATTGAGCCTGTCTGCATTAGTAAGCCTGTGGCGCGGCTTTCTGCGAGAAGCGATGTCACTCGCCGGCTGGGTGGTTGCGTTCGTCGCTGGAAATCTCTTTGCCTTGCACCTCGCTGAGTACTTCGCCGATTTTATTGCGAACCGTACAGGACGTTATATTGTGGCTTGGTCGTTGATCTTCGTGGCGGTGCTTGCGTTGAGCTACGCGCTGGGAAAACTACTGCGAAGGGTCGCGAAAGCAACCGGGCTTGGATTTGCAGACCGTCTTCTGGGAACAGTATTTGGCGCCCTGCGCGGCGCACTGATCGTGATGGCACTCGTTTTTGTCGCTCGCCAGTTTGTTCCCGAGAGCGAATTGACGGCCCTATCCGATTCCCAGCTTATGCCGCACGTAGATACGCTTTTATCTTGGAGCACAAATGTGTTCGAGGAATACCGGGATATTCAGGTTCCGGGTCTAACAATATGATTTTTCTACTCAACTTTCAGCGACTGAGGTGAAGCTATGTGTGGCCTAGTAGGCATCGTCGCGAAGAAAGAGGTTGCGCCGGAAATCTACGATGCGCTGACCGTTCTGCAGCATAGGGGCCAGGACGCCGCTGGGATCATGACCTGCTCCGCAGACCGAGTTCACCAAAGGAAGAGCGTTGGTTTGGTTCGGGACGTGTTCCGTCAGCAGCACATCAGTCGACTGCAGGGTAATACGGGAGTGGGGCATATTCGCTACCCGACTGCAGGAAGCGGCGGCGCGGCGAATGCGCAGCCGTTTTACGTCAACAGCCCTTATGGGATAGCGCTTGCGCACAACGGAAATCTAACGAACTCCCGACAGCTTCGCGACGAGCTGTTTGAAACGGAGATGCGACACCTCAATACGGATTCCGATTCGGAAGTGCTGTTAAATGTGTTTGCAAGAGAGTTGCACGGACGCGGTAAGTTGCATGCGTCGCCGGACGACATTTTTGCGGCTGTAGCGGCAGTCCATCGCCGATGCCGTGGCGGCTATGCCGCGGTCGCGATGATCGTCAATCATGGAATAGTGGCCTTCCGGGACCCGTGGGGAATTCGTCCGTTAGTCTTAGGGTACCGAGGAGAGGGCAGCGGCCGCGAGTACATGGTGGCTTCTGAGAGCGTTGCATTAGATGTTCTAGGATTTCGGCTCCTTGCCGATGTGGCTCCGGGCGAGGCGGTTTATATCAATCAGGCTCGTGAGTTGAACATGCAGCAATGCGCGAGCAAAACCTCGCTAAACCCCTGTATCTTCGAGCACGTTTACTTTGCGCGGCCAGACAGTTTGCTCGATGAGATTTCTGTCTATAAAACGCGCAAACGTCAGGGCGAGGCACTGGCGCGCAAGATTCGGCGACTGCGACCCGATCATGACATCGACGTCGTCATTCCGATCCCCGACAGCAGTCGAACCGCCGGCCTCTCGCTCGCCCAAGCTTTGGGGCTGAAGTATCACGAGGCCTTTGTTAAAAATCGCTACATCGGGCGTACGTTCATCATGCCTGGACAGCAGCAGCGCCGAAAATCTGTGCGTCAAAAACTGAACCCAATTCGTCTCGAGTTCGAGGGGAAAAACGTCATGCTCGTCGACGACTCCATCGTTCGCGGCACCACCAGCAGAGAGATTATTCAAATGGCGAGGGATGCTGGTGCGAACCGCGTTTACCTCGCGTCGGCGGCGCCACCGGTGCGTTACCCAAACGTTTACGGAATCGATATGCCGTCTCCCGGCGAACTCATTGCGCACGATCGGAGCGAGGAGGAGGTTGGACAGCTGATTGGTGCGGATTGGCTCGTCTATCAAGATCTGGATGAACTGATTCGTTGTTCCCTTGAGGGTAATCCGCAGGTCAGCAGTTTCGAGTGCTCTGTCTTCGATGGGAAGTACGTAACCGGGGATGTGGACGCGGCGTATCTTCACTCTATCGATGCAGAACGCAATGATCAGGCGAAAGCAAAACAGCAGTCAGCAGTTGAAGGCGATGGTGTAGTTGTGGGTATCTACAACGACGTGTCGGAGGCCAGCTGAACCGTGGCAAACCGTGACAATCCGGATTTAGATCAGCTCGAGTGGCAGAGCCTGGCCATTCGCGCGGGAATTAGTCGCTCAGCGGAAGGTGAGCACAGTGAGCCGATCTACGCGACGTCCAGCTACGTGTTCGCGAGCGCGCAAGAAGCGGCTGAGCGCTTTTCTGGAGAGAATCCAGGAAACGTTTACTCACGCTATACCAATCCAACCGTACGCACCTTTGAGAAACGGCTAGCAGCGCTTGAAGGCGCAGAAGACTGTGTCGCAACCGCATCGGGTATGTCAGCGATTTTGAGTGTCTGCATGGCTCACCTAAAATCCGGTGATCACGTCGTCTGTTCTCGGGATGTGTTCGGCACTACACGAACGCTGTTCGCGAAGTACCTTGCCAGCTTTGGTGTGGAAGTGACCTTTGTGCCGCTGGTGCCCGCGGACGGCTGGGAGCAGGCGATGCGGCCCAACACTCGACTGTTGTATTTGGAAACACCGTCGAATCCTCTTTGCGAGGTTGCCGATCTTGGCGCAATTTCCTCTTTGGCCAAAGCTCAGCAGGCCTTGTTCGTAGTCGACAACTGTTTTTGTACACCAGCGCTGCAACAACCACTGAGCTTGGGTGCGGATTTGGTCATTCACTCGGCTACGAAGTTTCTGGACGGGCAGGGACGCTGTGTGGGTGGTGCAGCCCTGGGTAACAAAGAGCTAATTGATGACGTTCTTGGATTTTTGCGCAGCTGCGGTCCCACCATGAGTGCCTTCAACGCTTGGGTGTTCTTGAAAGGTCTTGAAACACTCGCTCTGAGGATGCGTGCCCACAGTGAAAATGCGATGGCGCTGGCGAGTTGGCTACGGGAGCAGGAATCGGTCGAGACGGTGTTTTATGCCGGTCTTGAAGATCACGTCGGTCATGAATTAGCGCGCCGACAGCAAAGTGATTTCGGTGGTGTTCTGTCTTTTCGTGTGCGTGGCGGCCAACGAGAGGCTTGGCAGTGTATCGATGGGACCCGATTGCTTTCGCTCACGGCGAATCTTGGTGATGCCAAAAGTACGATCGTGCACCCGGCTACGACGACGCATAGCCGCATTTCGGAACAGGAACGTCATGAGGCGGGTATCAGCGATAATCTCATCCGAATTGCTGTCGGGCTGGAATCTGTTGCCGACTTGAAGGCTGATCTTGAAAGGGGTTTGGCCGCGATTGGTTAGGAGACCTACCTAAGTCAAATTATGACGCTAGCCTGTAAAGAACTTGTTGATACCGCGGTAGCGGAAGTAGGTGCAGCTCTGCTTGGGAAAGAGGAGCAGATTCGCTTATCACTTTGCTGCTTGCTGGCGAACGGCCATCTTCTTATTGAGGATCTGCCAGGCATGGGTAAGACAACCTTGTCCCATGCGCTGTCGGCGGTTTTAGGTCTCAACTACGAGCGGGTTCAATTTACTTCCGATCTGCTACCGGCGGATATCTTAGGACTGTCGATCTATCGTAAGGAGGACGGCAGCTTCCACTTTCATCCAGGACCGATTTTTACTCAGGTGTTGCTTGCAGACGAAATTAATCGCAGCACTCCCCGCACGCAGAGTGCCCTGTTAGAAGCGATGGCTGAGCGCCAGGTAACTATCGAAGGGCAGACTCGTGCACTACCAGATCCGTTCTTTGTGATCGCTACGCAAAACCCACTGGAGCAGTCAGGCACTTATCCGCTTCCGGAGTCTCAATTAGATCGTTTTCTGATGCGCATCGAACTAGGGTATCCAGATCCCAACTCGGAGCTCGCAATGCTTCGAGAAGAAGGTGCTAGCTCATCACCCAGTTCCTTGCCGGTCTGCATCAGCGCGGACGATCTAAACGGAATTCGTGCAAGTGTCGACAAGGTCCATAGCTCCGACTCGTTGCTGGAGTATCTGCAGCGGCTAGCGGCAAGATCTAGAGAAGGCGCTGAGTTTGCTGTCGGTCTATCACCTCGAGGTGTATTGGCGCTATTGCGGGCGGCAAAGACCTGGGCGCTGATGGAGGCAAGAGATCATGTACTGCCGGATGATGTGCAGGCGGTCTTAGGTCCGGTACTCGCACACCGGCTTCAGCCTGGATCGGGCTTCTCCGGTGATGGGCGCGCGTTAGTGACCTTGCTACAAAAAGAGGTCGACGTATTGTGAGGAGCAGGGGTACTAGGATGCATGGCGACTAGTATCAGCAGTTTCTGGCGGGAGACGTACCGACGCTGGCTCGCCAGGCGTATTCCCCGGGCTCGAACGGTTGTTCTAGACCAGCGGCGTATCTTTATTTTTCCCTCCGCAACCGGCTTCTTTTTTGCGCTTTGTCTTTTGGTCATGCTCGTCGCGGCGATCAACTACCAAAACAATATGAGCTACGCCTTAACCTTCCTGCTTGCGAACGTGTTTGTGATCGCGGTTCTGCACAGCTACGCCAACCTCTCCGGGTTGAACCTTACCGCTGTGGCGGCTGAAGACGCATTTGCCGGCCAACGGACGGCCTTTCGCTTGCGGGTCAAGGGCGGGGGCAACCGGGGGCACTACTCAATCAGGCTAGGCTGGGCCTTGCCGCACGAGGAGCGGCGCCGCCGACGTTTTCTGGTCGGTTTGTTTTCGAGCCCTGAAATGCGCGAGAGCATTGAGGTGGATGTAGCATCCGAAACCTCACAGGAATGCCGCTTCCACCTTCAAGTGGGCGAGCGAGGTTGGTATCGCCCCGGTCGTTTACGCGTTGAGAGTGTCTACCCCTTAGGTTTGCTTCGCTGTTGGACGTGGGTCGATCTGGATTTCTGTGCGTTGGTATACCCCAGGCCAATAACGGCGCCACGACAGATAGTAGCTGCGGAGGGAGGCGACGAAGGCTTACAGATTGATGGCTCGGGAGACGACGAATTTGCAGGAATTCGAGACTACCGCCCCGGCGATAGTCCGCGACGCATCTACTGGCGCAGCATTGCTCGGGGGCAGGAGGTACTCACTAAAGAGTTCGCGGCAGTGGTCAGCGATACGCGCTGGCTCGATTGGGATGCCTATCAGGGGCTAGGCAATGAGGCCCGACTGTCCGCGCTTTGCCAGGAGGTGCTGAACTATCACGACCGAGCTTTGACCTATGGGTTACGACTTCCGGGAAAAGAGTTAGCACCGGCCTCCGGCGACCGGCAACGGAAGCTGGCACTACAAACTCTTGCTACCTTTGGTTTAGCCCCAGGAGATGACGAGGGTTTCGTCCGGGGGGATAAGGGGTGACACGAGGTTTTCCTCTTTGAAACAAGCTGAACAATTACCGAGACCGGCGCTTGCTTGGATTATCGCTGCGATGGCGATGTTGCTTGTGCCTCATTGGAATCACATTCCCGCTTGGGTCTTGGTTGCTTATCTTTTAGCGTTTCTTTGGCGCATCCAAGCCTTTCGAGGTCGGGCAGAACTCCATGGTCGTTGGGTGAAGGTTTTGCTCGCCCTTGCCGCCGCCGGTGGAGTAATCGCCAGCTATGGATCTCTTCTCGGTATCGAGCCGATGGTGGCCTATCTGCTGACCTCCTTCGCCTTAAAGCTTACCGAGATGAGTTCTCGCAAGGATGCCTACGTTGTTATTTTTCTTGGTTACTTCGTTTGTTTGACAGGCTTCCTGTTCAGTCAGGACTTGCTGCTAGTTTTGTACTCCTTGCTGTTGGTTTGGGTGCTTACGGCGGCGCTCGTTAGCGTGCATCAACGGAGTGCGAGGCTGCGGGATTTGCGCCACCTTCGACTCTCGGCAACGATGTTGATGCAGGCCATACCCTTAATGCTCGTCCTGTTCTTCTTGTTCCCTCGTATTCCGCCTCTGTGGTCTGTGCCGCTGAAGAGCCACACGGCGAAGACCGGTATGAGTGATCGGCTGCAACCGGGAGACGTTTCAAATCTAAGCCAATCGGATGAGGTGGCATTTCGCGTCCAGTTCGACGGAGCCATTCCCCCATCGCAGGAGTTGTATTGGCGCGGCCTGGTCATGAGTGTTTTGGATGAAAGCGGCTGGCGGACGCTGCGCTACTTTGAAGTGCCCGCGGCGGAGCAGCGTGCTTCGCCAGTGACTGCTGTTGGGCCGAAGCTGGATTACAGCATCATTATGAATCCCACGCAGCAGAACTGGCTGTATGCGTTGCGCTACGCGCAATCGAGTAAGCGATATCTTCGAAACTTGCCGGATTTTCGCCTCTACTCGCCGGTCATTATAGAAAACGAGTTCTTGTACCGCGTTAGCAGCTGGCCTGAAAGCCGCTTGGAGCCGTCCTTATCCGACTGGCGGCGGGAAGTCGAAACGCGGCTCACTATTGATCAAAACGCTCAAACCCGAACTCTCGCACGGGAGCTTTATTCAAATACTACCAGCACCCGTGAGTACGTGAACGAGGTGCTGTCGTTTTTTCGAGAAAACGCGTTCTACTACACGCTGCAGCCCCCATTATTAGCTACCGATAATGCGATGGATGACTTTCTGTTCCGTTCTCGTCGAGGATTCTGTGAGCACTACGCCTACGCGTTCACGGTGATGATGCGAAGTGTCGGTATTCCTGCGCGTATCGTGGCCGGCTACCACGGGGGCGAGGTCAATCCGGTAAATCGAACGGTAATCGTTCATCAGTTCGATGCGCACGCATGGACGGAAGTCTGGGTGGACGGTGAAGGTTGGATAAGGGTCGATCCCACCTCGGCTGTTTCACCGGATCGAATCCTATACGGTTTAGAACGGGCGGTAGCGGCGGAGGGCAGCTTTCTCGCGGACTCGCCGCTCTCGCCGCTGCGTTTCCGGGGCGTGGATTGGATCAACGGCTTACGTCTGCGCTACGACGCCCTGACCTACCGCTGGCAAAGCTGGGTGACCGGTTTTGATGGTTCCGCACAGCTTGATTTACTGCGCGGCGTCATGGGTGATATTTCTGTTCGCAAATCACTGATTGCGTTGCTTGGGACAGGCATGATCACCATGGGTCTTGTTTCCGCCCTGTTGTTCTTCCGTCGGGATCCGAAGCGTCGCCATGGTTTCCATGCGGAACTCCATCGTTTCCAACAGATACTCTACGCCCGTGGCTTGGCAAGAGTTGCAGGAGAGGGCCCCTCTGCGCTCGCTGAACGTGCGCAGCAGCGGTGGCCAAAGCAAGCAGGAGAGCTGGCGGCGATTAATAGCCAGCTGCAACGACTCGTCTACAGTGAAGCCGCAGCTGCGCTGGATCAACAGCGGACGATCCGAAGTTTGCGGGCTCGCATTCGGAGACTTCGCTTTAGCCTTTAGGAACGCAAGCACAAAGCTGTCGCCTGAAGGGAGGGTCTCTCACGCACTGCCGCTGCAAAACTGGATGGATTAAGTTCGACCGAGCTATTCACCCGTGAGTTGGAGCTAATGCGCAGTGAACCTGGATGCCCTGAGCGATCGGTTACCAGTGTAGAAGGGCCCCGAAAATCGGGGCCATAGACACCAGACTATATGGATCGCGCGTTAGGCAAGCTGCTTTCGCGGTTTGGGCAACTTTTCTTAAGTGACTCTCTTTAAGCCACTCTTTATAAGCCAGTCTTTCTAAGCGACTCTTTCTACGCAACTTCGCTGATTTCCACAGCGGCGATACGCTTTCCATCGTCCGCCTTCTTTTGGAACTCGACGAATTTATCGAAGTTGAGATAGCGATAGATCTCGTCTGCCATTGAATCGATGTTTTTGGCGTACTCCATGTACTCTTCTACCGTTGGTAGCTTACCTAACACCGCACCGACGGAAGCAAGCTCAGCGCTGGTTAAGTACACGTTAGCGCCATCTCCCAACCGGTTCGGGAAGTTTCGCGTACTGGTAGAAAGGACCGTGGAATTGGCTGCCACCCTTGCCTGGTTACCCATACACAATGAGCAACCCGGCATCTCCGTACGGGCGCCAGCTTTGCCGTAGATGTTGTAGTAGCCTTCTTCCATGAGCTGATGTTCGTCCATCCGCGTGGGAGGAGCGATCCACATCCGGGTGTTCAGGCCGCCTTTGTGCTGGTCCAAGAGCTTACCGGCGGCGCGAAAATGACCGATATTAGTCATGCAAGATCCAATAAAGACTTCGTCCACTTTGTCACCGGCGACATCGGAGAGCAGGCGAGCATCGTCCGGATCATTAGGCGCACACACGATTGGCTCAGTCACTTCTGCCAGGTCGATCTCGATCACCGCAGCGTACTCGGCGTCATCGTCCGCTTTCATTAGCACAGGATTTTCGAGCCATTCCTCCATCTTCCGAGCGCGTCGCTCCAGAGTTCGCTTATCGCCGTACTCTTCGGCAATCATCGCTCGTAGCAGCACGATATTGGAGTTTAGATACTCGCGGATAGAATCCTCGGACAGCTCGATGGTGCAGCCCGCGGCGGACCGCTCAGCAGAAGCGTCGGAAAGTTCAAAGGCTTGCTCCACGGTCAAATTGGAGAGACCTTCGATCTCTAAGATTCGGCCGGAGAAAATATTCTTCTTACCTTTTTTCTCGACGGTAAGGAGTCCTTGTTTGATTCCATAGAGCGGAATGGCATGGACCAAATCGCGCAGTGTTATCCCAGGACGCATCTCTCCTTTAAAGCGAACAAGCACCGACTCGGGCATATCCAGCGGCATTACGCCGGTTGCCGCTGCGAAGGCGACCAGACCCGAGCCTGCCGGGAATGAAATACCCATTGGGAATCGTGTGTGCGAGTCGCCGCCGGTTCCGACCGTATCAGGCAGAAGCATGCGGTTGAGCCAGGAGTGGATTACCCCATCGCCGGGGCGCAGGGAGACCCCGCCGCGGGTCATAATGAAGTCCGGGAGTGTATGTTGTGTATCTATATCGACAGGCTTCGGGTAGGCCGCCGTGTGGCAGAAACTCTGCATAACCAGGTCCGCTGAGAAGCCCAGGCAAGCAAGATCCTTGAGCTCGTCTCGGGTCATTGGGCCTGTCGTATCTTGCGAACCCACCGTCGTCATGAGCGGCTCGCAGTAGGTGCCCGGACGTATGCCTTCCATGTTGCAGGCTTTGCCCACCATCTTTTGCGCAAGGGAGAAGCCGCGACCGCTGTCCTCCGGTTGCTCCGGTTTACGGAACAGATCGGAGGAAGGAAGACCGAGTGCTTCTCGAGCTCGCGTGGTGAGACCTCGGCCGATAATCAAATTAATACGACCGCCGGCTCGTACTTCATCCAAGAGCACGTCTGACTTAAGTTCAAACTCGGAGATCGTGTCTCCCGCCTCGTTCAAGATTTTGCCGTCATAGGGCCTAATTTCGATGATGTCACCCATGTGGATATCGTCTACGGGCGCCTCGAAAACGAGCGCACCAGCATCTTCCATGGTGTTATAGAAAATCGGCGCTACCTTGCCGCCGATGCAAATTCCACCGCCCTTCTTGTTGGGTACGCCAGAGATATCATCCCCGAAAAACCATAAAACGGAGTTAGTCGCTGACTTTCGCGAAGAGCCGGTACCGACCACGTCTCCT
>JBCCQO010000025.1:0-16253 GCA_039024595.1 Pseudomonadota bacterium
CAAAAACATTTATGTTTGTCTATAAGAAGAGGGATCTCCTATGGGTACTCGTACACGGCAGTGGCTTCTGAACGGCCATCCACGCGGAAGAAATATCATTGATGACGATTTCCAACTGATTGAAACTGAACTAAGCGATCCGGGTCCCGGTGAAATGCTCCTGGCTACGCGTTATCTCAGTTTTGATCCGGCACAAAAGGGTTGGATGGAAAATATCGCTGACTATGTTGCTCCGATGGCTATTGGAGATGTAATGCGTGGAGGAGCGATCTGTGAGGTGCTCGAGTCGAACGACGGCAAATTCGCGGTTGGTGATCTGGTGTTTGGCACAACCGGCTGGACCGAGCACTTGCTGCACGATGGGAAAGAGCTGGTGAAAGTTGAAACGGGTCTCTCACCAACGTCGGTACTTTCTGTTTTGGGTACTACGGGACTTACCGCTTACTGCGGGCTGTTTAAAGTGGGTAAACCGCTGGCAGGAGATACGGTTCTCGTTTCCGGTGCTGCGGGCGCTACCGGTTCGATTGTGGGTCAGCTAGCCAAGATTGCCGGGTGTCGCGTGGTCGGTATTGCAGGGGGTAAGGACAAGTGTGATTGGCTGGTGAAGGAGGCTGGCTACGACGCTGCAATCGACTATAAAGGTGATGATGTAAGAGCCAGGATTAAAGAGTACTGCCCCGGTGGGGTCGATGTGATTTTTGACAACGTCGGCGGAGAAATCCTAAACCACATGCTGAGCCAGATCGCGACCGGTGCACGAGTTGTGATCTGTGGCGGGATCAGCCGGTACGAGACCGGGCAGCTACCTGCGGGACCTACCAATTACTTTAACTTGGTGTTCAGGAGGGCATCGATGGCTGGATTTATCGTTCTCGATTGGGCTTCGGAATTTCCGCAGATCCGGAAGCGCTTGGAGCAGTTCGTTGTCGATGGCAAGTTGGCTTACCAGGAAGACATTCAAAGCGGTTTTGAAAACACGCCTGAGGCGTTCAAGCGCCTTTTCAGTGGCAAAAATCGTGGTAAGCAGCTCCTTAAACTCTAGCGGCTTGGAGACAGATCATGGACAACCAGAACAACAAAAATAATCCGTTGCTAGAGATTTTCCAGCCCAAGTGCCTCGAGGGTCAAACAGCCTTCATTACCGGCGGAGGAAGTGGGATTAACCTCGGTATTGGGCACGCATTGGCATCTTTGGGGGCCAAAGTTGGCATTTGCGGACGCAATGAAGAAAAGCTGGCCAGCGCGGTGGCTGAGCTCAAGGAGCACGGTGGTGAGGTTTTCTCGCAAAGCGCCGATGTTCGCGACTCGGACGCTCTCAAAGCAGCGATCGACAACTGTGGTGAGGCACTCGGCCCGATAAGCTTTTTAGTCGCCGGTGCGGCGGGTAATTTTGTGTGCCCTGCAGAAAAACTAAGTGCCAATGGATTCAAGTCGGTGATGGACATCGATCTCTTTGGCACGTTTCTAACCGCTAAGCATGCGCTCGACCAGTTACGTGAAACGCGTGGTGGAGCTGTGTTTATTACCGCGGGCCAAGCATTCGACCCTTACTATGGACAGGCCCATGTAGGTGCAGCCAAAGCGGGAATCGAACTACTTATGCAAAACCTCGCTTTAGAGTGGGGGCCCTATGGTATTCGCTTGAACACGGTGATTCCGGGTCCGATCGCCAACACCAAGGGGATGCAGGTCATGGGAAGTGAACTTAGTGACCAGAGTTTGGGTGATTCGATCCCACTGGGTGTGCTCGGAGAAATCAACGACGTGGCAAACATGACCGCTTTCCTAGCCACACCACTCGCATCCTGGGTTACAGGAGCCAGTATACGAGTCGATGGCGGCTCAAACCTTTGTGGTCCGGCAAGCTTCAATTCTGTCGCCCGCGGTTTTTTCGCCCCATGAACGCTGTTGCGTAGACTTCTTTCAGAGGTGCTGTAGTTCGAAAAGAAGGGTTCGAATAGAAGAGTTCGAAAAGAAGAGTTCGAAAAAAAATCGGAGTGGGCCGGGCCTTAGTGACCTGGTTGAATGAAGATGTAGTTCAACCACTTTATTTTTGAGGGTGCTTTCCACTGCGCACCCTCAACAGCTTCCTCGAGCGTGGGGTAACAGCCGCCATCAATCCAAAGATCGTCTATCTCACCGGCTTCTTGAAAACGCACATGAAATAGACTCCCATCAGGGCCGAGTGGGGTGGGTTTGGCGCCTTCACGCAGTACACCTGCTTTCTTATCGTTTTCGTAGTACCAGTCGTAGTCTAGCACCACAATATCCACCGGGAGATCGAGGTCTCCTTCAAAGAGCCATTCGCCCGATTTAACGATTCGTACGGGGACAAATTGCTGTACCGGGTTAGCCATCGCGTTACCCTAAATTACTAAGGGGATTCAAGTGTGAGTAGGAGACAAGCAAGCTGCGCTGCGCCAGCCTCCACTGTGGTCAATCGGTTGAAGTTCTCCCCCAGAGCTTCAATTGGCCATCAGCTCGGAGATTATATACAATTATGATTGTTTTTTTATTGTTTCGCTATCGCTTCGATCCGAACGTCATTTAATCAAAATAAGGAACGGACTTCGAATGAATTTTCAATCCGGCGAAAAGTCTCTGGACTATCGTGAACGTCTCGTCGCTTTTATGGACGAGCATATTTATCCCAACGAGTCTGTCTACGCGAAACAGCTTCACGACGCTGAGGACCGCTTTGCTTACCTCCCCCTTATGGAAGAGCTTAAGCAGAAGGCAAAGGCTGCCGGCCTGTGGAATCTGTTCATCCCTCCGGAGTTTGCCGACTATGCCGACCACGGTGGCTTCTCAAACGTCGATTACGCTTGCCTGGCCGAGGAAATGGGTCGCGTTCAATGGTGCCCCGAGGTGTTCAACTGCAACGCGCCGGATACGGGCAACATGGAAGTATTCATGAAGTACGCCACCGAGGCTCAGAGAGCTGAGTGGCTGGCGCCATTACTGAACGGTGATATCCGCTCTTCCTATGCAATGACCGAGCCTCAAGTGGCGTCCAGTGATGCCACAAACATCGAACTGCGCATCGAACAAGTCGGGGACGAATGGGTCTTGAACGGACGCAAATGGTTCATCACCGGTGCGATGTATGAACGAATGAAGATCCTGATCGTGATGGGCAAGTCTGATCCGGACAACAGCGACCGCCATCGACAGCAAACGCAGGTTCTCGTACCCAAAGATACGCCAGGCTTAAAGATACTCAGACCTTTGACGACCCTTGGTTACGACGACGCTCCGTTAGGTCATGCGGAATTGCGTTTTGAGAACGTGCGCGTGCCGCTAGCGAATGTGCTTCTGGGAGAAGGGCGAGGCTTCGAAATCGCGCAGGGGCGCCTGGGACCGGGACGCATGCATCACTGCATGCGGCTGATTGGTGCTGCTCAGCGTGCTTTAGAAATTACCTGCTCGCGTGTGAGCGAACGCAGTACTTTCGGCAGGAGTCTCGCAAAACATCAATCGGTTCGCGAGGAAATCGCCAAAAGTTTTTCCGAGATAGAGATGGCCCGCTTGCTGGTTTTGAAAACCGCTGCTGCGATGGATGAGCGTGGCGCGAAGGCATCCCGCGACCTGATTGCCGCGTCAAAAACCAGTGTACCGCTAATGATGCAAACGGTGCTCGATCGATGCATGCAGATGCACGGAGCCGGTGGTTTGACGGAAGACTACTTCATGGCAGAAGCGTTCAACTACGCTCGTTGGTGTCGTCAGGCGGATGGGCCTGATCAGGTGCACTGGATGGCATTGGGGAAACAGATCATTGATCGCTACTCCAAGGCGCACGACCCAGTTGGAGTTCCCTCATGAACTTCGATCTTTCCAATCGCGTCGCGCTAGTGACCGGCGCCTCTAGCGGTCTGGGTCGACACTTCGCAAAGCTGGTGGCGTCTCACGGTGCGCGAACCGTTGTTGCTGCGCGTCGAGCAGAGCGTCTCAGCGAACTCGTCGGTGAAATCGAAGACGAGGGTGGGCAGGCAATTGCCGTTAATTTGGATGTGACGGACTCCGGGTCAGTCACCGCCTTGTATGACGAAGTCACAGAGACCTACGGCGTCATCAACACGCTTGTAAATAACGCGGGCGTTGCGGATTCCAAACGGGCTATTCACACCGATGACGACTGTTGGGATTTTGTGATGAACACAAACCTTCGCGGTACCTTCTTGGTCGCCCGTGAGTTTGGCCGAAGGCTCATTCAGGCCGGTGATCCCGGTAGTGCGGTGAATGTGGCGTCGATTCTTGGCATAAGGCCGCAGTTTAATCAGGTCAGCTACTCCTCCTCTAAGGCCGCAGTGATTCGTATGACGCAGGTGCTGGCCTTGGAATGGGCGCGGAAAGGGATACGGGTTAACGCGCTGTGCCCGGGTTTTGTGAAAACCGAAATCAATGACGAATACTTCGAGACCGGAAAAGGCAAAGCCTACGCGGAAAGTATGCCGATGATGCGCCTCGGTACCCTTGATGAGATGTCCGCTCCCTTGATGCTTCTCCTAAGTGATTCTGGTTCCTATGTGAACGGAATTGCTCTCCCAGTGGACGGCGGACATTTGTTGGGTACGGTTTGAGTTTTGTCGCTGACGACGTTTCGCGTGCAAAGACATAGAAGGTTTGGCGAGGGCAGAAGGAATGACGACTACTAGACCAAAGATCCTCATCTATGGGGCGGGCCGTCACGGTTCGGAAGCCGCACGTATCGCGATCAGCAAAGGCTGGGACGTGGTTGGCCTATTCAACCGCTCAGGAGCCAAAGTCGGTAAGGACCTGGGTGAGCTAGCATCACCAGAAGGCAGCGATGAGAAGTTTGGGGTGCTTGTAGAAGACTGTGCGGATGCAGACTTCACTAAACTGGACGCCGACCTCGCGATCGTCGCGGTTACCGATCGGCTCCAAACCAACTTACCCGCCTATGAGGCTCTGCTCAGCTCAGGCATAAACGTACTGTGTCACGGGTCCGAGTCCTATTTTCCACAGGAATCGGACCCGACCCTTGCTCAGAAAATAGACCAGCTAGCTAAAGAAAACGGCGTCACGTTCACTGGAACGGGAGTCTGGGATCACTCACGAATCTGGGCCGGTTTGCTCGCAGCGGGCCCGTGTAGAGATCTCAAATCACTGGTTCACCGAAGCCGTACTCGGATTGATGTGTCTCCTTACATAGAGCTTGTTGGCACCGGTCTGACGGTCCCGGAATTTGAGCAGAAGATTGTCGACAACCCTGGCCCTTTGGGCGGCCTCTACAAGACGATCCCAAGCATAGTGATGCACGGGCTGGGTTACATGCTTCAATCGGTTACGGAGCGTCGCGAACCGGTGCTCTTTGAGCATCCAGTTTTCTGCGCCGGCCTGGGAAGAGATGTCGAGCCAGGTTTCTGTGCAGGAACTCGAATTGTAGCGGAAGCCACCAGTCGCTGCGGAGTGGTCGCTCGTGCCGAGATTGAACTTCGTTTGTTCGAAGAGGGCGAGGTGGACAACATGGAATGGCATTTAAACGGCGATCCGGACTCTGGCGTACTTATGGCCCGCTATGACTCATTGCGAACATCGACGATGTGTCTCATAAATCGGGCACAAGACGTGATTAACGCGCCCCCGGGTATCCAACTAATTACTGATTTGGGCCCGCTTCGTTACCACCCCACTAGCGACTAAAACCATAAGAGAATCAACAATGTCAGGCTACGCTCGCTTACCCATGGACGCCGACTCGATGCTGGTCGAAGCCCGTCGTGAGACCGGTATCGATCTTGAAGACGCTGCTGCCCGAGAACCGCTAGCTAGATTGGTCTCTAGTCTTAATGAGGAGGCCGGGTTCTCAGCAGAGGGAGCTCTCGGTAAACATCAATATCTGCTGCGTTTCCTAAAGAATCGTCTGCGCATGCAACGTGATCTGGAAGCACACCCAGAAATTTTGGACATCGAACTACTTCCACCGGTGGTAATAAATGGTATGGCGCGCACCGGGTCCACGAAGCTACAAAAGATTCTGGCGGCCACGGGTCTTTTTAACTGGTTGCCTATGTGGCTTTGCATGAACCCGTCTTCCTGGAGCGGTGAACCAAAGGAAGACTTAGGTCCGCGGATAGAAGACGTCAATCGCTATATAGATTGGTTTAAAGAACGCAGTCCGCAGGCTCAGAGCGCCCACGCAATCGCGGCAGAGGAGCCGGAAGAAGACAGCTACATCATGATGCATAGCCTCGTTTCACAGACCCTGTCGGGCTATGCGAACGCTCCGTCCTATTTGGAGTGGTACCTGGGACAGAACTTGGCAAGCCAGTTCGAATATGTAAGAGACACCTTAAAGTATCTCGTTTGGCAGGGCTTAGCCGATCCCAATAAGCCTTTCGTACTCAAGAGTGCGATGAGTCTCGGGTATGAAGACGGATTGCTCGCGGCCTACGGGAAGCTCAACATTTTGGTTACGCATAGAGATCCGGTGGAGACCGTGCCGTCTACCTGTAGGCTCGCCGAGCTATTTCGTAAACCCTACTCCGATGCACCGGTAGATCACTCGAATTTTCTCGTCGGGAGTTCCGGTTTAATGGAATCACACATGGATTTTCGAGAGCGACGGCCTGAGGTCGATTTCCTAGACATCGATTATCGGGCGCTACGGGATGACTCGTGTTCAACAGTGGCGCGCATTTTGGCGTTCGCAGGTATCGACGGTAACGATGAGGCCATCGAGAACGTTCGTGCTTGGGATGCGGCCAATCCGAAAAATCGTCATGGCTCTTATCGGTATCAGCTGGCTGATTTTGGGTTTTCTCCCCCTGAAGTTGATTCGGCCTTCTCAAGCTACTTGGGTTTTGTTCAGAAACAGGGAATCGCCTTCCCACGCTTGGAGAATGAGTTGGTTTGAATAGGGCTGCGCTTAAATAAGCTCGTCGGAGCAGATTTACTCTACCGATTTATCCTATCTGTCTGTTCTCTTCCTTCCAAAAGGGTTCTCTGAGAACGTACTTCAGAATCTTTCCCGATGCATTGCGAGGGATTGTGTCAATCGTGTCGACGCTTCTAGGAAGCTTGTAGCCAGCGATTTTGCTTCTTGCGAAGGCGATGAGTTCATCGTAACTCACAGTTTCATTCTCTGCGGGCACAACGATCGCTTTAACCGTTTCTCCCCATTTGTCATCGGGAACACCAATAACGGCAACATCGGCGACGCTCGGATGGGCGAACAAGACGCTTTCGATTTCGGCGGGATAGATATTCTCGCCTCCGGACACAATCATGTCTTTGATCCGCGCTTGGAGATAGAGATAACCATCTTCATCTAGGTAGCCGGCGTCTCCCGATTTGTACCAACCGTCCTCCAGCACTTCAGCCGTGGCTTCGGGCTTGCCCCAGTAACCGGTCATTAATGCGTTGGATTTAACCCAGATTTCCCCCGTAGTGCCCGTTGCGAGTTCTTTCCCCTGCGGATCGCAAATCTTTATCTCCATGCCCGGAAGCGCCTTGCCGCAGGAGGCCATCCGCGGATTACCGTTTTCGTCATGATCTTCTGGCGGAAGATAGGTGACCGAACCGGTCGCCTCTGTCATGCCGTATAGCTGCACAAAGTCGCAGCCGAAGAGCGAGACGGCTTCTTTCAGTAGGCTCTCTGGAATAGGGGATGCGCCGTAGACAACATATTTTACCGAGTCGATGGGCGTCGCCATTGCTTTGGCTGTCTCTACGATGGCCTGGAGGAACGTGGGAACTGCAAACAGTCGAGTTATGCGATGTCGCCCGATATCTCTGATTATCCACTCCGCATCGGGGATAGCGTGAATGACGTTGGTTGCACCGTTAAAAAAAGCCGAAAATCCCCAACCGGTCCCGCCGATGTGAAACACGGGCATCGCAACCAGGTTTACGTCATCGTCATTCCAATGGGTCCAATCGCCCGCAAGGTATTCAAGTTCACGTTGAGCCATGAAACAAGAATGGGAAAGAAGTACCCCTTTGGGTTTCCCGGTTGTCCCACTCGTATACATTTGCAGACAAGTGGTTTGCGTGTCGATTGAAACCCTCGGATCATTTGAGCCGTAGCCGCCCATCCAGCGTTCATAGGCCGAAGGCTTATCGCCGTCGAGGGAAAGCAGCCGCTTCAGTCTGGGGCATTTGCGCTGACAAGCTTCTATCAGAGGTTGGAACTCGGTTTCGACGAATATCGCTTCTACGCAAGCATCGTTGAGGATGTACTCGACCTCCTCTGCGGCAAGACGCCAGTTTACTGCAACCATTGGAACGCCTGCCTTAGCGGCGCCAAAGAACAACTCGTAGTAGAAATCTGTGTTCTTCCCGAGATAGGCGATGCGTGCATCGCTGCCGTAATCCCAGTCGAGTAGTGCATTTGCGACCTGATTTGAACGTTCGTCCAGGGTCTGATAACTGCTGCGTCGCTCGCCAAAAATCATGGCGATTTTCTCCGGTCGCTCAGCTGCGCGCTGGCGAATTACATCGCCGACGGTTTTCATTTTCGAAACATAAAAGTCAGTAGAAACAGCCAAAGACCAAGGCCCTTGATCAGGCCGAGAGCCTTGCGTGCTTCACCCGGAGAAAGACTGCCTTTGACTGGCATCGCGCCCATTACCGTCCCGGTAAACTCCATATTTGCTCCGTTTCGGTTGACTGACTTAACTTCCATCAGCACCGAACCATCTGAACTATAAATCTTCATCGTGCTCCTCAGACGGCCATTACGGCGGAGATGTCCGCGTTCATATCATCGAGGATCTTCATCGCAGTAGCGCGACCGCCGCCGGTGACAGCGCCGCCTGGATGCATGAATGGACCTGCCAAATAAAGCCCTTCTGCACCGGGCACCGCGTACTGGGCAAGAGCCGGAGTGGGGCGACGGCCCAGATATTGATGGACCCAGTTACCGATGCCAAAGATGTCACCTTTTTGGAAGGAAGGAGACCACTCGGCCATATCGGCTGGCGACTCTGCCGCCGAAGCGATTATGTTGTCCGAGGTCATATTCGTACAGTATGCGGAGTACTTCTCCATCATCCACTCTTTGTAATGATCTCGGATTTCCATGTTCCAATCGCTCACGTCCAGGCCGCCCAAGGGGCCTGTGTTCTTGAGCTCTAGTGGTGCAAAGCAATATAGGTAAAGAGTGTGCTTGCCGTCTGGCGCGCGGCTTGGGTCGTGATTGGTGTGGTGCGCGATGACCGCATTGAAATCAGAAGCGAGACGCCCCGCTTTACAGTCATCAAGCCCCTGGCGGAGCAGTTCCATACGAGACGGCACGCACTCTACCAACAGGGATTTGTTGATTTCCGGGCACTTATAGCTCGGTGCCTCATGGAGTGCCCAGTGCGTGTTGATAGCACCAAAGGACGACAGCTCGCATTTCTTCGCATCTGCCACCAGCTGCTCGTCGAGCCCGTCGATGTAATCACCCAAGACGTGTGGATGGATGCAGGCAATCACCGACTTATTAGCGCTGATAATCTGTCCACTGGCCAACTCCACACCGGTCGTTTTTCCGCCCGACACGATCACTCGCTTTACCCAGGTGTTGGTGTGTATTTCACCGCCATGGTGTGCGATACACCTCGCCAGGGAATCTGATAGCGCCTGTGTTCCGCCGCGCACGGAGGTTTCTTCTTGGCTATGAGCAACGGCCGTGAGGAAGTACATGTACACGCCAGTGCCACGCTCATCGGGATGAATCATTCCCTCCGCGACCCATTTCATAAAGTGCATCCGCACTTTTTCATGTTCGAACATGTTCATTATGTAGTCGGTGGCTGAAGTCAGCATCGAGTTGATGAAGTCCTGACCAAGCGGGTGTTGCTCCATCATCGCCAGGAAGGGACCGAAGGGCAGGGGAGGCTTGAACATGCCGGCCGCAAAGAGAGGCGCAAGCGTGCTTGTTCGTTGAACAAAAGCGCGATAAGTCTCTGCATCTTTTTGGGAGAACTTGGCGATGCTTTCGCAGGTCGTGTCTAAGTCAACATAAGTACCCAGCCAGGTTTCATCGTCGAACATAGAAACGTAGGTGCCGTCCGGGTTGTCAAATTCCAATCCGAAGCGCGATTTGAGTTCTAGCTCGTCATTGGCAATCATAGGATTGGCCATGATCAGTATCATGCCAGTAGCGTGAGTGTCGTGGACAAATCCTGGTGCGGTAATTTCGCGAGAGACAACGCCTCCCCCGACAATCTCATTTTTTTCCAAGACGCAAACACTGAGGCCCGACTTTGCAAGATAGGCCGCTGTCGTGAGCGAATTGTGTCCGGCACCAACAACGATGGCGTCGTAAGATGACTTGATTGGGCCCGAGGTAAAATTCGAGCCCATCCCTTCTTTTGCGATTCCGATTTCGTTAGCGTGAATGTTCATTCAGCAATCCTCGTGCTGTGGCCAGCATCAACAGTAAGAACGGATCCGGTCATGTAACTCGATGCATCGCTGGCAAGGAGTAACAAAGGTCCGCTGAGTTCATCGAGCGATCCGAATCTGCCTGCCGGCAGCCGGGCTTTGGCGGCCTGTCCTTCTTCGGACTGCAACCACCAGTTGGTGAGTTCCGTTTCGAAATAGCCAGGAGCCAAGGTGTTGACTCGAATATTGCGCTGGACGAGATCCAGTGCCATGGACCGTGTCATGTGGTCCACCGCCGCTTTTGAGGCGCAGTAACTTGCCATCGCTGGGCGAGCGCTATGGCCGAGTATCGACGAGATATTGATAATCGATCCTGGTTTGTCCGCGGCTGCTAAACGCTGGGCGCAAAGCTTCGCTGCGCGCCATAGCCCCGTCACATTGGTTTCCATAACGCCTGTGAACTCGCTCTCGGTCATGTCTAGCGTGTCGGCGGTGGCCTGGATGCCTGCACAATTGACTAATACATTCACCAGTCCATAAGCGTGCTCCGCGGCGTCGAAGGCCCCACTGATTGCTTCCGCATCGGTCACATCAGCGGCGAAAGCGAGTGCTGTACCCCCGTCCTCTTCGATAGCCGCAACGACTTTTTCAAGAGTGGGCAATCGTCTCGCTACGCAAACCACACGCGCGCCGTGGGCGGCGAGAATCTTAGCGAAGCTCTCCCCTAAACCACTGCCAGCGCCGGTGACTAAGGCCACCTTATCGCGTACGGAGAACAGATTGGCGTCCATGCTTAAGCGCTCGCCGCAAGGAGCGTACCGGGATCGCGAACGATGGCATCGAACGATGTGAGAAACCGCGCCGCATCAGCTCCGTTTATTACGCGATGGTCGTAGCTAAGCGACATCGGTAGCTTGAGACGCCAGACTACTTCGTCGTTGGCGCCTCGCTCCGGTTTCCAGGCAGCTTTTGTGGCACCGAGTATCGCCACCTCTGGAGCGTTGATAATGGGCGTAAAGGCCGTACCACCAAGACTACCGATGGAGCTCAGAGTGAAGGTACCGCCCTCCATGGCACTCATTGGCAGGCCCTTGGTACGGGCGGCCAGGGTAAGGTCGCGAAATTCGTTGGCTATTTCTTGAAGCGTCTTCTTATCCGCTTCTTTAATCACTGGTACGAGGAGCCCATTTGGTGTGTCGACCGCAAGACCAATGTTGTAGAAGTGTTTTAAGCATATGGCCTTGCCGTCGCTAGCCAGCGACGCATTGAACTTCGGGTACTGTTGGAGCGCGGTAACTATGGCTTTTACCAGGATAACTGGCATCGTTATCTTGGCTTCGCCCTCCACCAGGGAAAGCGCTTTTCTCGCGCCTTCAAGCTCCGTAATGTCGACATCGTCGTGATGTGTTACGTGAGGGATAGATACCCAGTTACGCGCGAGGAAGAGTCCACCCAGCTGTTGTGCTCTAGGTAGGTTTTGATACTCCACTTCACCAAAAAGGGCATGGTCGGTGCTGTTGTTGGCTGGCAGGCGATCCAGGTATTCAACAACGGTATTGGAATGTGTCGTCACAGGTCGGGCTCCGCTTACGAGTTCTGTGTCTATCGATGTTTCGATAAATCGATGTATCTATAAAAAGCCGTTACAAGAGGAATCACAAAAGTCGCTATGAAATTCGTCACAGAAGACATCACAGCTGCGCTTTCAAAACCGCGGTAACGTACGTCTAAGATTCTTCTGTGTGCTCTTCGCAAACTGCTCTTATCGTTATCCCTATTTAAGTTCCTTGATCAGTCTGAGCAGGGGATTTAGTGCGCTTTGCCTAGCTGAGTACCGTGCTCTCTAGTTGACGAACTCGACCTCCATTGTCGAGATCGGCATAACTCTAGAAGTCTGCTTAAGCGATTTCTGCCAGTACCGTGTCCACGTCATAGGTCTCACCTTCTTCACCTATGAGTGAGATGACCCCCGCTGCTGGCGCTTCTATTTCCTGTACCGACTTATCGTTTTCTATGGCACAAATAACCTGGCCTTCAGTGACCGTTTCACCATCCTTCACAAGCCACTCATTGAGTGTGCCTTCGCTCATGGCCATTCCCAGTTTGGGCAACAGAACTTTCGTGCTCATTTTTTTCTCCGTGCTTACCTAACTTTCTAAGCCAGTGTCTTTTTGGCTGCATCGACAATTTGCTGGATGGAAGGCAGATGCGCTTCTTCTAGGGATTGCGCGTAGGGCACAGCGTTAAAACTGCTGCCCACTCGTTGCACTGGCGCTGCTAGTTCGTGAAAGAGCTCTTCGCTGATTCGAGCCGCAATTTCTGCGCCCACGCCAAAGGGGGTCACCGCTTCGTGAACAATCAGTGCGCGTTTGGTTTTCCTAACGGAGGTGAGGATTGTCTCGAGGTCGAAAGGTGCGATCGTACGAAGGTCGATCAGCTCTGCGCTGATACCAGACTCACTCAGAGCCTTTGTAGCACCGCCCGCTTCCATCATCGTTCGAGCGTAGCTGATGATGGTGACATCGCTTCCTTCCGTCACCACCGACGCCTTGCCAAGGGGAATTCGAGTCCCGGTTACCGGTGCTTCTCCGGTCGTCCAGTAGGTAGGCATGTTCTCGACAAAAAGACAGGGGTCGTCGTCTTCGATACAGGAACGCAACAGTCCGTAGGCGTCAGCTGGGGTAGAAGGAGCGACTACCTTGATACCTGCTATGTGGGCAAACCAGGCTTCGAGCATATCGGTATGCTGTCCACCGGCACCGCCACCCGCGCCGGTCATCGTCCGAATCGTCATCGGCACATTGGTTTGACCGCCGGACATAAAGCGCAGCTTGGCCGCGTGATTCACGATTTGGTCCATGCCGACAGTCAGGAAGTTCATCAGCATGATTTCGGCGATTGGCCGCTTTCCTACAAGCGCGGATCCAACAGCTGCCCCGATGATGGCTTCCTCCGTAATAGGAGTGGAACGAACACGGTCGGTACCAAAGGCGCTAGAGAGACCAGCAGTCACTTTGACTACACCGCCGCCTTCTTCATCGGCCACGTCCTCTCCGAGGAGGAGTACGCTGGGATCATCAGCCATCGCGTCGTGCATGGCTTGATTGATGGCCTGGACAAAGTTCACTTGTGCGCCCATTAGCTAGCACCTCCCGCGAGTACGTCTAAGCTCAACTCTTTCGGATCAGGCTTGGGACTTTCCGAGGCGAAAGCCATGGCCTCTACGATTTCCTGGTCAAGTTTGGCTTCTAGTTCGAGAAGCTGCTCATCGCTGGCATGACCCTCATCGATGAGCAGGTTGCGAAGCGCTGGTACCGGATCGTTTTCCATCGCGGCTTCCTTTTCACCCTCCCGCCAATGTTCGTCCGGATCTCCCATCAGGTGTCCCATAAAGCGGAAGGTCATTGCCTCTATCAGCGTTGGTCCGTCGCCCGCGCGGGCGCGGTCTACAGCTTCCTTTGCCGCAGCCCACATCGCTTTCGGATCGTTTCCGTTCACGTGGATACCCGGCATGTTGTAGGAGGCGGCGCGATCTGACACTCGTGCTACCGCGGTGCCTTTTTCAAAGCGTGTGTGCTCTGCAATAAGGTTGTTTTGGCAGAGAAAAATTACGGGAAGCTTCCACAGTGATGCCATGTTCAAAGACTCGTGAAACGCACCGATGTTGCTGGCACCATCACCAAAGCAAGCCACGGTAACTCGCTTGTCGTCATCAAGCTGAGAGGCAAGGGCGAGTCCATTTGCGATAGGGAGGGAGGCTCCTACGATGCCTGTCGTGACCATGTTTCCGCTTTCCGGGTGAGTCACATGCATGGGCCCGCCTTTTCCTTTACAGGTCCCCGTTGCCCGTCCGGCGTACTCCGCCCATAGCTCATTGAGAGGAATGCCTTTCGCAATCTGATCGTGTACACCCCGATAGATAGTGACTAGATAGTCATCGGAGCTGAGGTGATCACATAGTGCGGCTGGAATGATCTCCTGCCCGCGTGGTGAGTAGTAGATGCGTATTCCGAGCTTGCCCGATTGCATAGCACCGTGAAACGCTTCGTCGTTTTTGCGTATTCGAGCCGCACGCTCGTAGATAGCCAGAAGAGAGCTACCCGATGGGTGCTCATGCTTATTATCATTCGTCATTTTTTGCCCCCGACGCATCCAATCTTGATGACCGGATTATTTGGAGGCAGGTTATTACATATTTCCTAAAAAAACAATAGTGTTTGTTTTAAACTATTGTGTTTTTAAGGTGCAAAGCCGCTTAATCGCGGCATTTAGGCGGCGGTCATACCGCCGTCAACGGCAAAGTGCGCGCCGGTTACCCCAGACGATTCCTCTGATGCGAAATAAACCACTGCTGCCGCGACTTCTCTCCCTTCGAGCATACGCCCGATAGGATGTTGAGACGCTAATTGTGCTAGGGCGGCTTCGCGATCTGGTGCCGCTGCCACGACGCCTTCCACCATGGGTGTCATAACGACCCCTGGCAGCACCGCATTGCAGCGAATGTTGTAATTGCTTTCGGCGCAGTGCAGCGCGACCGATTTAGTGAGACTAAGCGCAGCGGCTTTGCTGGCGCCATAGGCCATAGTCCATGCAGAGGTTTTTAAGGCAGTGGTGGAAAGCACATTAACAATAGAGCCGCCTTTGTCTTTCGAGCGCATGTTCGCTATCGCATGCTTGCAACCCAAAAAGACGCCTCCCGCATTGATCATCATAGTCTGCTGAAAGAGATCGAGGCTGGTATCTTCGACTCCGCTTGGAGTCATCACACCTGCGTTGTTCACCAACACATCGATTCCTCCGAAGGACTTGCTGAGTTGATCAATAGCGGCTGTCCACGCCGATTCGTTGCTAACATCTAGGGGTATGAACACCGCCGGTTCGCCAAGTTCTCTAGCGACGGCTTCACCTCTATTTTTGTCGCGACCGGCAACCGCGACGATTCCCCCTTGCTCTGCGCAGGCGCGTGCAATGTCAGTGCCTATACCTGAGGTTGCGCCGGTCACTAGTACGACTTTGTCTTTAAGACGACTCATAGTTCCCGTCCCTTAAGCCACTTTCATAGCTGCTACGGTCGTAGCTGCTTTAGGAACCGGCGGAGTTTGGAATCTATGAAGCTGTGTCCTTGTGTTTCCTAAACGCTGCTCGTGCACGGTGATTCGCTTTAGGTGGTGGCCTATGGGCAGTTCATCGGTCGTCGCGATACCGCCGTGAAGCTGTATCGCGGAGTGGGCGACCATCTTTGCCGACTTATCTGCCTTTGCTTTCGCCGCCGCCGCAATTTGATACGCATCTGGAGCTCCATCTCGCACCTTCATTGCGGCCGCGTAAAGCAGTGAGGTCGCCAACTCGGTCGCTACAAACATGTCAACCATGCGATGCCGGAGAACCTGGAAGTCCACCAGCCGCGAGTTAAATTGTCGGCGCTCTTTCGTATAGTTCACCGTTCTCTCAAGCAGCGTATTCATCGAACCGACCATGTCCGCACTCATCGCAAGCATCGCATCGGCCTGCACCTGTCTGAGTACCGTTTCCGCCGCTTCTCCGACGAAGAGCAGGCGGCTCTCATCAACTTCAACGTTTTTCAAACTGATATCGCCCGCTGTCCTGCCATCGATCGTCGGGTAGGTCCGAAGAGAAAGCCCTTTATCATCAGGGCGAAGGAGGAAGAGGGCGAGCTCTTCGTGACTTAGCTTTGCCGTAACTACCATTACATCGGCCGAGCCCAAGTTGTGAACAACGACTTTACGACCATCGAGCTTATAGGCATTTCCTTGCTTTTCCGCACGCGTCAACAGGGCTGGCTCAGAGCCAAGTGATACGGCTTCTGTGTGTGCGAAAGCTCCTTGAAGTTTGCCTGCCATTAACTCCTGAAGCAGTTGGACTGATGATTCGCTACCGTTACGGCTGAGTACTCC
>JBCCQO010000026.1:0-16097 GCA_039024595.1 Pseudomonadota bacterium
CGCCCGGAGGCGGTGGATCGTCGTCATCGTCACCTCCCGGGCCCGGACCTGGCCCCGGACCACCACCCGGAGGGGGACCGTTGGGTCCTGGATTCCCTCTAGGGAAACTCACTAAACGAGGCTGGGTCGGAACCGGTGGCGTGAGGTCTGGCGTCGGCGAACCGTAGTAACAGGGACTGAGCGTTAAGCCGTCCGCATACACATCGCAAGAATCTGTCGGTTGGCTCAGCGAAGCCAACAGCTCCGATAGATCGAAGTCCCCTGACATGCAGGGGCTCACTGAGAGCGAGCCTTCGGTACAAATTCCCAAAGTTGATCCGTCGCCAGCCGCAAAGGAAGATAGCACTCCGCCGATATCGGCAGAGTCGATCTCACCACGCATAAGGCCGGTAGCAACGATTCCTTCGAAGATCGAAGCTGGCTCCTGCTCTCCAGTATCGAACGCAAAGCCGCCAAAACCGCCTCCAGCCCCCAGAAACCCGCCCCCGGCGAAACCACCAGTCGAACTGCGGCGTTCGCCTCTACCGATACCAGGGGCGCCCCACGCGAACCCTCGAGCACCTCCTGCAGAATAGCGAGTTGATGATTGATTCCCAGTGGTAAATAGGTCGAGTTCGTCGGCAAGCGAATCGAGCTCGCTACTTAAATCGTTGGGGTCTTCAGGTTGCAGATCAGTCGCATCGGCCGCCGACGCAGCGGGGCTCAATGTGTATTCTTCATCAATCCTGGGACCAGGATCTGCCATTGAACTTTTGTGGACTGGCTCTGCCACTCCTGCTAATTGACCGTTATCGCCAGTTTCCAAAAGAGTGGCACTGGGAGAGCGAGTCGGCTTTCGGTCAGCAGTTGAAAAAATCATAGCCGCCACCAACGCCACCGATGCCAGCATAAGAAAGGGAAAAGCGATAACTAAGAATTTTTTTTGGCGCCTACGCGCCCTTCGCCTGCTCACGTTTGACCTGCAAGATTTTTCAACCAGGAGCGTATTCTGACGCCAGGCGGGCCCGTTTACAGAAAGCGGATACCTGTTCGTGCGCTGGCTCACGACCTTGTGCGATAGAAGACTAAAAGTGTGACCCAGGTCCGACTTCCACTGGCTGAGAAGCGGCAACAGCAGCCGCTTAATCAAAGTCTTATCAGATTTATTTGCTCTTCGATTCCCGCTTTTTCTGAGCTACGGAACGCGGCGGCGTGCCAACAACTTCAAAATCTGCAGGAAAGATCTTTTCGCTGACATCGAGATACCCCACAATGGCATGATGGAAGCATGGAAAGTGCATCGAACTGCATAGGCCCGGGCGACCTACGCACAGACAGCGACCCATGAGTTGGCGGCCTTCCCGCTAAGCAAACTGGCCTTACAGTAGATCCGGCTAATCACAACCGATAAGCAATGGCTGAACGAGACTTCCAACAAAGCACCTATCGACCGACAAGTGCTAGCGATCGCTCGGTTAAGAAGCTGTTCGAAGATGCCGCCGCCAACGAGCAAATTCTTCGTCGCTATCAAGAATTTGAATTGCGCATGCTCTCTGCGGAGAGTTTTGAGGAGCTGCTTGCGATTCTTTTGATTAGCAGCCGGGAGTTCTTCCGACTTAGGGCCGTAGAGCTTTGGCTATACGATTCGCAGGGGCTGTTGGCGGAACTCGTACCTGCCAAGTTCGCAGACCGGTCCGGTGTTCAGCTCTTGGTCAGCGAGCGCACGCTGGCGCGGCTTTACCTCGATGAACCAAAAGTGCGTTTGCTATCGATTGACGATGTGGACCCACTCCCGGTACTGAAAGATCGAGACGTGCGCTCCGCGGCACTGCTGCCTTTATATCGAAAGGGTTCTTTTGTCGGCAGCTTGCACTTCGGTGCGGTGGAAGCACAGCGATTTTCCTCAAGTAAATCCACCGATTTCATTTCTCATATGGCGTCGATCATTGCGGTGTGCATCGAAAACGCGCTTTCGCAGGAGCATCTGCGCAGACTGTCCGTACTCGATACACTCACAAAAGTTAAGAATCGGCGCGGCTTTCACGATGCCCTCGACAAGGAAATCTCGCGTGCGCAACGAAACGGAGAAAGTCTTAGTCTCCTGTTTGTAGATTTGGACCACTTTAAAGCGGTCAATGATAACTACGGCCACCTCACAGGAGACCGGGTGTTAAAAACAGTGGCGGAGTTTTTCAAGGGTGTTCTGCGACGCGTAGATCACGTGTGTCGCTATGGAGGCGAAGAGTTTGCGCTGATATTGCCCAGCTGTGACGATCAGCTCGCCATTGAAATCGCAGAGCGCCTGCGTCAAGAGGCATGTGCCATAGAAGTGGCTGTGCACAACGAAGATCGGGACACCCATGACACCGTTTCCGTATCACTCAGTATAGGGGTCTGCAGCTGGCGCGCGGAGCGCCGTATTGATCCAAGCGCGGCCGCCGAGATTGCTACCTTGCTGATCGCGAGATCCGATCAGGGGGTTTATAAATCCAAGGAAGATGGGCGAAATAGAGTCTCCTACATGCCCTTTAGCGCAAGCTGATTAGCTTTAGCCTCAGCGTCTGGGCGACGCGGTGTGTTCGAAGGATTCATCGTCGGTCACGTACTCAAGCAAATCACCAGGCTGACAATCGAGAACCTCACAAATTTTCTCGAGAGTAGAAAAACGCACTCCCTTCACCTTGCCGGTCCGCAAGAGCGAGAGGTTCTGTTCTGTAATTCCGACAGCGGCCGCCAACGCCTTCCCCCTTATCTTGCGCTTCGCGAGCATGACGTCCAGATTCATTACGATGGGCATAACGGATCCTTCAGCAAACCATCGTGTAGCTCATAAATAAATGGCCGCGCTCTAAACAAACTGCTGGTTTTCTTGCTCAAGTTCACGGGCTCGAATCAGCATGTCACTGATTACCCAGAGTATCATTGCCAAAACGAAGACCTTCAGCTCGAAACTGCCGAGAGAAATAGCTAACTGTCTCTGGCCCGGAGGGTGATTGAGCGATAAGAGCACACTGGCCAAGGAGTAATGCACCGGTTTTGCGAGCGCCTGAACAAACAGAAAAATAGCGAACAAGCGAAGGTCTCGACTATTCGACTTATTAAAGAATTCACCCTTGGCAAACTTCGTGAACGCCCGCTGTAAGAAGAACAGACCGAACAGGCCGATAGAGAGATAGACTGCGCTTAGCATCCACAGGCCATACCACTGAGCTGATACAACACTGTTCCAGTCAACCGCCAGTCCGAGATTACTCTTCGCAAGCTCTGCAAATGAGTCGATCTCTATCGCAAAGAATAAAAGAAGACCGACTGAGAGGATAAACGCGAGCCAACAACCAAAGGACACGAGTCTAGCGAAGAGTCGAGTCACAAGCTACCTCCTTGACATAATGAAATTACAACAATAAATTATTGTTTTATTTTAATTATGTCAAGGATTCGTTGAATGCATCGCTCAAAGAGATTCCGCCCGTTGATCCTGTTTGCTCTGCTGTTTGGTCTGCTGTTTAGTCACGTAAGCTTAGCGCTGACGGCGAAAGATTTTTTTGCAATCTGCGCCTCTGCCGAGATGTCTTGCAGCGACCACCCGATCACGCAGGCGTACATTGGAGGCGCCCTGGACTTAATGGCTACCCTGGATGAAAAGACACCCTATCTTGAGGCACCCTACTGTCGGCCTGCCAAAGAGCTGTTTAAAGTGACCGATGTCGTTGACTACATGAAAGCTAATTTGAGGAACTACGAAAGCGAGAACGCAATGCTTCTTTTTGTGCGCTTTCTAGAGGACCGAGGAGCTTGCTAGTCCTAAAAAGCCCAACATCTCTATGCTGAAGATCCGAAAATTCCGGCTTGCGCCGGCGAGCTCAGAGGTCTCCACCCTAGAGTGCGCGCCCGGATCGGTGACCGTTGTTCTTGGACCCAATCAGTCCGGAAAAACGCCTCTTTGTCGTCTTATCGCTGGACTTAGTAGCGCTGCTGTCGGCGAAGTGGAAGTGGCTGGGAAGTCGCAGAAAAAACGCACCGGTGCCTCTCGCACAGCGAGCAACGATCAGGTCGCGATGGTGTTTCAAGCGTTCGTGAACTATCCGCATTGGACCGTTGAGCAAAATATAGCGTCGCCCCAACGCGCGCGAGGGAAAGGCTCAAAGTCCCGGATTCGTGAGTTGGCGCAGATGGTCAAAATCGACCATCTTTTAGACCGTTTTCCCCACGAGCTATCCGGTGGTCAGCAGCAGCGTTTAGCCATAGCCCGGGCCCTCGCCAAAAGTCCAACCGTGTTGCTCATGGATGAACCATTCGTCAACCTGGATTTCAAACTGCGAGAAGCGTTAAACGTTGAGCTTCGCGCTCTCGTGCAAGACATTGGCGTTACCCTCTTGTTCACCACCTCGGATCCCGGCGATGCGCTAACGCTCGCCGATCAACTTGTGATCATCGATCACCATGAAGTACTGCAAATGGGAAATCCACTGGATCTCTATCGGATGCCAACCAGTAAAAGAGCTGCTGATTTGCTCTCCGACCCGGGTCTAAACCAGCTCTCGCCCACACGCTATGTTCGCTCGGAGCATCTGCACATAAGCAGTGCGCGTTCCGGGTATGCAGCCAAGGTAGAGGCAATCGAAAGCAACGGCGCCCACAGCTACTTGCATGCGCTCGTAGAGCTCCCCAATGGCCGTTCCAACTGGGTCGCAAAGCTACCCGGCGTTGTCACGTCATCAATCGGCAGCTCTACTAGACTGGGTTTTGATGAACGAGACGTGTTGGAGCTCAATCACTAACATGGCGTCCATCACCCTCGACCAGATCAGCTTCAGCTATCCGGGCACTAAAGAGCCGGTGTTGAAGGATCTGAGTCTTCAAATTGAAGACGGGACCACCCACGCGCTACTCGGGGCTTCTGGGGCAGGCAAGACCACCCTGCTCAACCTCCTATCGGGCCTACTGACTCCCAGTAGCGGCGACCTCCGCTTCGGCGATAAATGCGTATCAGCGGTTGGGGCGCGTGGTAGAAACGTCGCTCTCGTGTTTCAGTTCCCCGTTCTTTACGAAACGAAAACGGTGCTCGAGAACCTAGTGTTTCCTCTTTTAAACCGCGGCTGGAAGGAAAAGGAGGCCCGCTCCCGTGCTTATGAGGTAGCGCAAGAGCTGGAGCTTGCCGATGTCTTGCAAAAGCGACCCGCCGACTTATCGCTTTACCAGAAGCAACTTGCGGCGATCGCTAAGTCACTAGTAAGAACAGACGTGGATCTTGTCTTGCTCGACGAACCGCTCACCGCTGTGGAACCCGCGATGAAGTGGCGCTTGAGGCAGAGGCTCTCCCGCTTTCAAGCGGAACACGGTCTTACCATGATCTATGTCACTCATGATCAAACGGAGGCCCTTACCTTTGCTTCGCAGGTGAGCGTTCTTTCCAACGGTCGTATCCTGCAAACGGGGACTCCGGAAGAGATCTACAACCATCCGGTTGATCGTTTTGTAGGGGACTTCATTGGCTCACCGGGCATGCGATTTCTCCCCACCAGCCGACTTAATTCCGATCCCTCACGGCTTGGACTTAGCTTCTCTCAACCGCCGGAGACCGGCACCAGCACGTTCTTGGGATTGCGAGCTGAATGGCTTACGCCGCAGCGCAGTGCTCATGGAATCTGGGAGTTGGTAAGCAAAAGACTCCTTGGGACCGACGGAGGGCAGGAAAAGTCGCTGCTTGCCTTTCACAGCGGAGATCTCGAACTCCTGGTTGAGGGCCTAGGGACGTGGCGCGAAGGCGATCGTGCCAATTTGACCGTATCGCGGTATGCACTGCTGCCAGCGGAAACGACGGCGATAGCATCCGTATGAGGATGCAAAAGCAAGACAATCGTGCTTGGCTGGGTGTATTGCCCGTATTGCTTATTGTCGCATTCAGCGCCGTGATACCGCTGATGACCGTTGTGAACTACTCGGTCCAAGATATATTGGACATAAACACTCGTCTGTTCGTCGGTTTTGAGTGGTACCGAGAAACACTCAACGACCATCGACTGCAAGAAGCTCTGGGCAGACAACTCCTGTTCAGCTCCTTGGTCATTCTTATCGAGATCCCTCTCGGCATTGTTATCGCGCTAGCCCTTCCAAGAAAGGGCAAGTTGCTTTCCATTCTGCTGATTCTGTTCGCAGTTCCACTGCTGATTCCTTGGAATGTGGTAGGTACGATTTGGCAGATCTTTGCTCGCAGCGACATTGGGTTGCTCGGTGTCTCTTTGGACTTTTTCGGCATAGGCTTTAACTACGCGTCGAATCCCCTTCACGCGTGGATCACGCTTCTGGCAATGGACGTTTGGCACTGGACTTCCCTCGTGGTGCTGCTGGCTTTTGCCGGTCTTTCGTCCATTGCTCCCGCGTACTACCAGGCTGCGGAACTCGATGGCGCCAGCCGCTGGCAGGTGTTTCGGTTCATCGAACTGCCACGGCTAAAAGGGGTGTTGACCATCGCTGTACTGCTACGCCTGATGGATTCGCTGATGATCTACACAGAACCGTTTGTGCTGACCGGGGGCGGCCCAGGCAACAGCACGACGTTCTTGTCTCAGTACCTCGCTACCAAAGCCGTCGGACAGTTTGATCTAGGTCCGGCAGCGGCCTTTTCCGTAATCTACTTTCTAATCGTGCTGCTGGTGTGTTGGATTTTCTATACTGCGGTGGTCAAAGGCGAAGGACGAGACCGTTGAATCGTCCAGGGGAAAACGGTCGCTCGCACGCGTTTGGCGCTTACCTATTATTGACTGCCTATTCAGCGTACTTGCTGCTGCCCTTGTATTGGCTAGTGACAATGGCCCTGCGCAACAACGCGGATATTCTTGGGAGTTTTGAGCTGTTTCCCTCGAACCCAACGATAAAGAACTTCGCAGAAATTTTTCTCAATGAAGTGTGGCGCTCTGGCTTTAGTAATTCGCTGAGCTACGTGGCTCTGAATACGGCGATCTCACTGACCGTTGCACTCCCCGCTGCCTATGTCTTTTCTCGTTTCCGTTTTCTGGGTGACCGGCAGCTCTTTTTCTGGTTACTTACGAATCGTATGGCGCCACCAGCGGTTTTCTTGCTGCCTTTTTTCCAGCTTTATTCGGCCGTGGGCCTGTTCGATACACCGCTCGCGGTAGCCCTCGCTCACTGCCTGTTCACCGTACCTCTCGCCGTATGGATATTGGAAGGTTTTATGGCGGGTATACCGAAAGAGATCGATGAGATGGCGTGGCTGGACGGCCACTCTTTTCTCAGCTTTTTCTTTCGCATTTTTTTACCGATCAACAGAGGAGCTATCGGCGTCACGGTATTTTTCTGCTTTATGTTCAGCTGGGTGGAACTGCTCTTAGCGAGAACCCTTACTGCGAGTGATGCGAAGCCCATTGTCGTGGTAATGACAAGAACCGTCAGTGCATCTGGTTTGGATTGGGGACTCCTTTCCGCGGCCGGTGTACTGACCGTTGTACCCGGTCTAGTGATCGTTTGGTTTGTTCGAAAACACCTAGTGCAAGGCTTCACTCTCGGAAGGGTAAGCTAATGCAGTGGATGGCTTGGACCGCACCGACCGCAGGGTTTTTCGCACTGATTGCATCGGCAATAGTTGTCCTCACCCTGATCGAACTGAAGTGGCCAACCCAGGAAACTCGAGGCTGGCTTCCAATTAGGACTACGCGCGGCGATCGATTTTTTATCAGCCTGCTTCTTGCCGCTTACGTCCATCTCACCTGGCTTGCGACGGTCGAGGCGAGCGCGCTCTACGCAAGCATAATTTCCTTGCTGTTTGGCCTACTTGTGATGCGCTGGGGATAGACGCCCTGGTGATAGACGCGATGGGCTGTAAAAGCTCGTTACAAACGAAAAATTACGGCACACTGTTTAGACAAAACAAATAAACATCCGGCAAACGAAGACTGTCCGTACTTCGTCAGGCCGATCAATCGGAGCCGCTCCTTCTGAATGCTGCTATGAACCAACCCAAATATCTTCCTACCCCATTTCTCCCTAAATCCGCAGCGGTTGCCCCCGTCGCAAGGTCGACACGCAAACGGTGCCTACTCGTGTTCTTAGCGATCTTGTTGAACGGTGGTTGCTCCGACGAAAACCAAGTTGACGACGCTCAAAGGACCGGCGCGAATCATAGCGATCCACAGCTTGACTATTCGTCAAACGCGAGGCGTTGGATTGCCGACGAGTTTGAAGCATCAACCCTGAGCCAGCAGGAACAGCTCGATGAGCTTGCTTGGTTTACACAGGCTGCGGAACCGTTTCGCGGGATGGCAATCAGCGTGGTCTCCGAGACGCTTACGACCCATCAGTACGAGAGCGAAACTCTTACCAAGGCGTTTTATGACATCACCGGCATTCGCGTCACTCACGATCTGATCCAGGAGGGGGACGTTATCGAGAAGCTACAGACGCAAATGCAGTCTGGAGAAAACGTCTACGACGCCTATGTTAACGACTCCGATCTCATCGGCACCCATGCGCGCTACGGTTACGTCGTGCCCCTGAGTGACTTCATGGTCGGGGAAGGCGCAAGCGTCACCTCTCCGACCTTGGACCTCGATGATTTCATCGGGCTCTCATTTGCCACCGCCTTTGACGGCAAGCTTTACCAACTACCGGATCAGCAGTTCGCTAATCTCTATTGGTTTCGCTACGACTGGTTCAGTCGTAGCGATTTCCAGATCCGCTTCAAGGAGAAGTTCGGCTACGATCTAGGCGTACCGGTGAATTGGTCCGCCTATGAGGACATCGCCGAGTTCTTTTCCAACGACGTGCAAACAATTGCCGGTGAACGGGTCTACGGCCACATGGACTATGGCAAGAAAGATCCGTCGCTTGGTTGGCGCTTTACCGACGCCTGGCTCTCTATGGCCGGTGCGGGTGATCAAGGCATACCCAACGGGGTGCCGGTAGACGAATGGGGAATTCGTGTAGAAGGTTGTCGTCCCGTAGGTTCATCGGTGACCCGCGGCGGCGCGACTAACGGACCGGCCGCGGTTTACGCACTGAGCCGCTATATAGACTGGTTAAAAGCCTACGCGCCTCCCGAGGCAGCAGGAATGACCTTTTCAGAAGCAGGGCCAGTACCCGCTCAAGGTCGTATTGCACAGCAGATATTTTGGTACACCACGTTCACTGCGGACATGATTAAGGATGAACTCGCCGTCGTTGATGACGAGGGCCTACCGAAGTGGCGGATGGCACCCAGCCCCCGGGGTCCCTACTGGGAAGAAGGTATGAAACTGGGCTATCAAGACGCTGGTTCCTGGACCTTCTTGAAATCCACCCCGTTGGAGCGACGCAAAGCGGCATGGTTGTATGCGCAGTTTGTAACTTCTAAGAGCGTTAGCCTCAAGAAAACCCTCGTGGGTCTTACGCCGATCCGTGAGTCAGACATCAACTCTGCGGAACTCACCGCCCTCGCACCTAAACTCGGGGGGCTCGTTGAGTTCTATCGCAGCCCGGCCCGAACCGCGTGGACACCCACGGGCGTTAACGTTCCCGATTATCCGAAACTCGCTCAGCTTTGGTGGGCGAACGTCGCTAATGCGGTAAGCGGGGAAGCAACACCGCAGCTGGCCTTAGATCAGCTGGCGCAGGAACAAGATCGAGTGCTAGAACGACTTCAACGCTACGACGTGATGGGTGATTGCGGCCCGTCGCTCAATGAAGAACGTGAAGCCTCCTATTGGCTCACACAGCCGGGTGCTCCAAAAGCCAAACTCCTGAACGAGAAACCACCGGGAGAAACCGTTCCCTACGACTCATTGCTGCAAGCCTGGAAGGAAGGTCGGGCAAAGTGATCGGCGCAGCGAAAGGCTAAGCGAAAGTCCATGCAATGCTATACTTTCACCTATGCTGGTAGGTTCCCTTGCAACAAGTTCACTGTTCAACGGTGCGGCCGTTTCGCCGACGGCGGGAGTGGGCGCGAGCGGCGCAGAAGCACGACGGGCGGGGAACGCGACGGGCCCTGAATTCGCCGTCGGTGCTTCGACCACTACCACGGCCAATCCGTCCGAGGAGGCGCTCAATCCCACAACGGAGTCGGTCAACCGTGCCAGCGCGGAACGTCAATCCGTTAACGGACTCACAGAGCAAGAAAGGCAACAAGTACGAGAGTTAGCCGCGCGCGATCGTGAAGTGCGTGCGCATGAGCAAGCGCACGCCAACGTTGGCGGCCGCTTTGCTGGTGCTCCAAGCTATACCTTTCAGCGTGGCCCTGACGGCCGCCAGTACGCCGTCGGTGGCGAAGTATCAATCGACGTGTCACCGGTCCCCGGCGACCCGCAAGCCACCATTGAAAAGGCGCGTATCGTTCGGCGCGCGGCGCTCGCACCAGCGGAACCCTCGGCCCAAGATAGACGGGTTGCGGCAGAAGCCACCGCCTTAGAGCAGCAAGCACGTGCCGAGCTGCTGGCACAAGAGAATGACCTTGATGAGAGCATCGGCGCTAGCAGTGGTTTAACGCCACAAGAGTTGGCGGATTACCGACCGATCAGCCTACGGGCTTGAGCAGCTTGCCTCCGCAACACAACGCACCGTCAGAACAGTAGGCAGCACCGTTTAGTTTTTTACCCGTCATCGCAACGAAGCACTTACACCTAAACTTTACACTTACACGAAACAGCTAAAGCTAAAACCTAACACTTCAGCACTGCACGTAAACCTAGAGGATCCGAATGGCTCTTTCGAAGCTACAAGCACGTTTTACCCGTTCTAGCGCGACGGCTTTCTCAGCCGTTGGCGTGGCCGTATGCATCGCCATGCTGGCGAGCGGACTTACCTTTGCAAAGCCGCTCTCGATAGATGATTTGATGGAGATTCAAAGTGTTCGCGATCCACAGCTATCTCCGGATGGAAATTGGCTGGCCTACACAGTACGCCGCATAGACGAGGAAAAAGACAAGCGAATCACCCAAATCTGGATGGTAGAGGCGGACGGAGGCCAACCCATACCCATGACGGCAGCGGACAGCAGTGCAAGCCAACCGCGCTTCAGTCCGGACGGCCGGTTCCTGTCCTTTACCGCATCGCGCGGTGATGATGGCGCGACTCAGGTTTACACGCTGAACAGACTCGGCGGTGAAGCTGAGCAGCTCACCTCGATAAAACAAGGAATCAGCTCCTATGAGTGGTCTCCCGATGGAGCACGGCTCTTGCTGCTCATCAAAGATCCGACGGAAGCACAGCTGACCGAAGACAGTGAGGACGACGATAAACCACGACCCCACGTCATTGATCGAATTCAATTTAAGCGAGACTACACAGGCTATCTGGATCGACGGAGGGAGCACCTTTATGTCTTTACACCCGGTGATGAAGCTCCCGTTCAGCTAACGAGCGGCGATTATGACGCGGACGATCCAGTTTGGAGCCCTGACGGTAAGCACATCGCCTTTGTCAGCGATCGCTCGGAAGAACCGGATTCCTATTATGGCGAGAACGTGTGGACAGTATCCGTGGACGATGAGGCGCACGCTCTTACCAAAATCAGCGAAGACGAAGGAACCGCTAGATCGCCTGTTTGGAGCCCCGACGGCAAACACATTAGCTATGTACGCTCGGTGGGACTGGACGTTGGAGGCTCGGCTCTTTCACCAACACGTAGACTGGAAATTGCGAACTCCGATGGAACTGAGCAGCAAGTACTGACCCCCGAGCTCGATCGCAACGTCAGCAATCCAAGCTTCAGCGACGATGGCTCACGCGTTTTCTTCCAACTCCAAGACGAGGGCAAAGTTCACTTAGCATCCATCAAAACCGACGGAGAGGGTTTTCGACGAGACCTGCAGGGGGAGATAAGCGTCGATGACTATGCCCTCAGAAGCGGTGTGCGAACCGTCCTCGCCGGGGGCCTTCAGAGCCCTCCGGAACTCTATCGTCTGAACGACGGACTGCTGAGCAGCCTGACCGACGTAAACGCAAAAGTGCTCGACGAAGTAGCTCAGCCGAAGGGCGAGAAGCTGACGTTCACCAGTGCCGATGGCACACCCATCGATGCTTTTTATCTTTACCCGATTTCCTACGAAGAAGGACAGCGCTACCCAACTATTCTATGGTTGCATGGCGGGCCCGCCTCCCAGTTCGACTTCGGTTTTCATACAACGGCCCAACTCTTTGCAGCCAACGGCTACGCTGTAATTCTGCCCAACCCGCGCGGATCGGTCGGCTATGGGGAAGCCTTCGCAAAGGCAACAGTAGCAGCGTGGGGCGTTAAAGATGTTGAGGATGTGCTGGCCGCCGTAGATCACGGCATTGAGATCGGCCTCGTGGACGAAGACCGCTTAGGTGTTGGTGGTTGGTCCTACGGTGGCATCCTCACTAATTACGTCATTACGCAAAGCAATCGCTTTAAAGCCGCTTCCTCGGGCGCAAGCCTAGGTCTGGTCGCGGCAAATTACGGTCATGATCATTATCAGCTGATGTACGAGCTGGAGTTTGGCTTGCCCTGGCAAAACCGCGAACGCTGGGACGAGCTATCACCGTTCTGGAAAGTAGAAAACATCAAAACACCCACCCTGTGGATGGGCGGAGCCTTGGACTGGAACGTACCCATCATCAACTCAGAGCAAATGTATCTCGCCATGAAAAGGCTGGGGCAGGACACGCAGTTGGTTGTATATCCCGATGAGCACCACGGTATTAGTCGACCCTCATTCGTTCGCGATCGCTATGAACGGTGGCTCGAATGGTTTGACCGCTATCTCAAGTAATCGACGGCTCAACCGAAGGTACTTTAGCCTGCAGGTAGTGCTAGTCCCGCGCTACCCAATCGCGGGTAACCAGTAGTACCAGGCTTCGGCATGCGGTATCGTTTCGCATTGTTCCTTCTTGTGTCTCACGTATTAGCTCACTAGGGCAAACTGCTTTGGGGTTTTTCAGCGAACTAAAACGTCGAAACGTGTTCCGCGTAGCAGGAGTCTATGCGGTCGTTGGCTGGCTATTGGTGCAAGTCAGTGCCTCGATCGAGGAAGCAATCGGTTTACCCGCTTGGTTCGATGGCCTGGTCGTCGCCTTGTTGGCCATTGGTTTTCCCATCGCACTCATCTTTGCCTGGGCCTTTGAACTTACCGCAGACGGTATTAAGCGTACCGTCGATGTTCCGACCGGTGAGAGCATTACCGGCAACACCGGGAACAAGCTAGATCTAGTATTGGTTTTGGCACTGTTCGTCTTTGCTGGAGCGATTCTCGCGCCCAAGTTCCTGAGCTCAGGGGCCAGCTCATTACTTGGTGGCGCTAGTGCAGTTGCCGCCGAACCGTCCATTGCCGTGCTTCCCTTTGCCGACCTCTCTCCGGACAACAATCAAGAGTACTTTGCCGACGGCATCTCAGAAGAGTTGCTCAACGTGCTCGCCAAAGTCGATGGTATGAAAGTAGCCGGACGCACATCTTCCTTCGCTTTTAAGGGAAGAAACGAAGATTTACGCGAGATTGGTCGGGTACTCGACGTTGCCCATATCCTCGAGGGCTCGGTGCGTTCGCAGGGAGACCGGGTGCGTGTAACGGCCCAGCTCATTCAAGTGAGCGATGGCTTCCATTTGTGGTCGGAAACTTATGACGGCGACCTGCGCGATATTTTTGCCGTTCAAGACGATATTGCTGCCCAGATCCTCATGGCGATGAAAACCCAGTTAAAGGTAGACGCAACGCCCGACTTGGCACCGGTATCGAGGGCTGACGTCACGGCCTACGGATTGTTTCTCGAAGCCCGAGATCTAATCTACACGCGCAGCCCAGCTAATATGGAGCGTGCCCTTGAGCTGCTGAACAGCGCGATTGAGATCGATCCCAATTACGCACCCGCCTATGCAGCGCGAGCCAAGGCCGTGACCCTCCTCTCGGATCGGCCCGGCTCCTACGGCACTCTCCCGGCAAAGGAGTCGCTCGAACGAGCCGAAAAAGATGTGGAGCAAGCACTGCTCCTCGACCCTGCGCTGTCGGACGCTTACGCGGTGCAGGGGCTCATCAATAGCGACACCGGCAGGCCCGACTTTGCTGTATCCAGCTTGCGTCGCGCTATTGAGCTTAACCCTAACTCCCTCGACGCCCGAAACTGGCTGGCTCTGGCACTCGCCAATGACGGGCGATTACGTGATGTAGCGGCGCAGCTAAAGGAACTGGTCGAGATCGATCCGCTGTACGGACCCGGGGTCAATAACGCAGTTACCTACAGTGTTGATATCGGCGATCTGGAAGGAGCTCGCCGCGTAGCCCAGCGCTATCTCGACATCTCGAACGACCCGGGCGGAAGATCGACGATTGAGATGATTTTGCTGAATGTGATCGAGAACAAATTCGCGGAGTCCATAAAACTGCGGGAAAACATGCCCGAGGACCAGACCAACAGCCTTGTGGATTCCAGCTTGCGCTTTGCCTATCACGGCCTCGGCATCGACGAGGAGTACGAAGGACCCGCGAAAACACAGGCAGTGTTCAGGCCCTGGGACAAGTTTCGCCGAGGCTACTACGACGCGGCGGTGACCATGGCGCGCGAGGCGGTCGCTGATAACCCGGAGTACTACGGAGCGCACACCGTTTATATTGAAGTGCTCTCGGAAGCGAAGAGAGACAGAGAGTTAGCTGATTACTTTGCCAGGGAGTACGACTCAAAGCTGGAAGACTACGCGACGAAACTGCGACCGGGTGTAAATGCCGACCTTCCGCCCTACCTAGAACTCGCCCTCGCGATGCGCACGGTGGGAAATCAGGAAGTCTATAGCGCCGCCCTGCAACGTTTTCGCTACGGCCTGGACATCTATCGCGCTGGTGGAGACGCCTCATTCGGTCGGGATTTGGATGAAGCCGGATACTGGGCGGTGATGGGTGACAGCGATAAAACGATCAGATTTATCGAAGCCGCCAAGGACAAGCGCTCCGTGCTGCGCATCGGTGAATTTACGAAACGCGTCTATGAACCGCTACGTGAAGACCCGCGCTTTCTAGAGCTGCGCGATGCCAACCTTGAGCTTATAAACAAGGAGAGAAAGATTCTTGGCTATAAGCCTTTGACCACCGCTTACTACGACATTGAGTACCCCGTCGCGCCAACGAGTGGTTAGCCACCAACACTCACCGATACGGCCGCCAAGCGACGAAAGAGTCTTGTATTGCCTATTTGGTTTCTCGCCGAGCAAGCCAAATATCGGTGAGATATAGCGGCTACCCTATGGACTAGGAATCTGTCGCAAGATCCTCACGAACAACATTCTGCTTGGCAAACAGTTCCTGAACATCGCTAACCGTATTCGCTTCCACCGGCGTTTTATCTATCCGATACGCTTTTACCCGGGCGAAGCGGAGGGCTAAACCGGCCGGGTATTGGGGGCTGCGCTGGATTTCGTTGACGGCGATCTCAACGACCAGCTCGGGCCTCACGTGGACCACCTGCCCAACCCTTTCTGTTTCTCGCATCAGCAATTGCTCGGTCTGCCAAGTCAACATCGCATCCGTCAGACCCTTGAAGGTTTTGCCCAACATGACAAAACCCTCGTCCGCATCGCGAGCCCCAAGATGAAGATTCGACAACCAACCCTGACGTCGCCCAGAGCCCCATTCGGCGGCAAGCACCACAAGATCGAGAGTGTGAACTTGCTTTATCTTGCGCCAATCCGCTCCCCGGCTGCCCGCCTGATATGGGCTGTTCAGATCCTTCACCATAAGGCCTTCGTGACCGGCCTCGAAGGCGCTCTCGAGAAACGTCTGAGCGCTGCCGAGGCTCGCCGTCTGCAAACGCGGTGGCTTAAGCGCGGGCGCCAGAGCGTCAAGACGGGTAAGACGGTCTTGCAACGGTAGGTCGATCAGATCTTCCCCATCAAGATACAAACAGTCGAACAGAAACATGCTGAGGGGAAGCTCAGCGCGCATTGCGGCGACGTTTGAGCGCCGACCGAAGCGGCGCATCGTGGTTTGGAAGGGATGCGGACTGCCGTCCTCTCGAAGCGCTATCGCTTCGCCGTCAACGATGAATGCATCCGCCGGAAGCGCGAGCGCGACTTCAACAAGCTCGGGAAGGCTTTTTGTAACGTCATGAAGCTGTCGCGTGAAAATCCTTACCTGGTCAAGGCGGCGATGCACCTGAACTCTCGCACCGTCGAGCTTATATTCGAG
>JBCCQO010000027.1:0-15833 GCA_039024595.1 Pseudomonadota bacterium
CTCGCCGTTCCCGAACTGAATTTTCACAAGTCGCTGTCGAGCGAAGCACTGGATGACTGGAACCTACTGCCAAAGCGTCCAGACTGGGCCTCTCACTGGAGTGATCTTTGGTCACCCGGTGAGGCCGGTGCGGCGCGACAGCTTGAAACGTTTCTTGCCGACAGCGCTGCGCACTATGCGACCCGGCGGGACCTTCCCGCCGTCAAGGGCACCTCGAAACTTTCTGCGCACATTCACTTCGGTGAGCTATCGCCGCGGACCATCTGGTCGCACTGTGAACGCCTTAGCGCTTCCAATGACGCCAACACCGGATCACTTGCTAAATTTCAGGCTGAGCTAGGATGGAGAGAATTCTCTTATCATCTACTGCACTTCTTCCCTCAAATCCCCGAGGCCTCTTTTAAGGCGAACTTCAACGAATTCCCCTGGCTGCATGATGAAGCTCGCATTAAAGCCTGGCAGCAAGGGCAAACGGGTTACCCCATTGTCGATGCGGGAATGCGCGAACTGTGGCACACCGGGCACATGCATAATCGGGTGCGGATGGTGGTCGCGTCCTTCCTCTGTAAGCATCTGCTCACCCATTGGCGAGTCGGTGAACACTGGTTCTGGGATACTTTGGTTGACGCTGATCTCGCGAGTAACGGCTGCAGTTGGCAATGGGTTGCCGGTAGTGGCGCCGACGCCGCGCCCTACTTCCGAATCTTTAATCCGGTAACCCAAGGCGAAAAGTTCGATAAGCAAGGGGAGTACGTGCGCCGCTGGGTACCGGAAATCGCTGAGCTGCCCGACAAGTATCTCCATAAGCCCTGGGAAGCGCCCACGGCCATTTTGGAAGAATCGGGTGTCGTACTTGGAGAGCAGTATCCGGAACCGATCGTGGATCACAAGCAAGCCCGGCAAGGCGCACTCGACGCTTACGACACGATTAAGGTCAAGCAATAATTTTTGGGCTCGGCCCTAGCTCGCTCGACGGTCTGCATCGATGCAGGGAATTAATAGGTGGGCGTCATAATCACCACCAAAGTGCAGCACGTGAACACCGTCGTTGTCGTCAGTCACTTTATGAAAGATCGGTGCGAAAACCGTATCACGCCCACTAACCGTTACTCGTAGCGTCTCGCCGGCGTAAAAAAAAGTGCTGCTTGGGCATAGGGCTATGCGTAAAGGAACGATATCGCCAGGGTTCAAAGGTTCAATTGAATCCCCAGCCGGTACCGGCAACCACTCGCTTGACCGTTCAAAGCTCAGTGCGCGACGGGATGCCCGAGCGTAGCCACGGGTGAGCACATCATGTTGGACTCCGACCGAGCCATTGAACCCAACCCGCTCGCCATGGCGGTCTAGCTTGTCGACATAGCAGCACAGGGCCATGTCGGCGGGATAGGTTGCATCGCTGGAACCGGCACGGGCTTCGACCCAAAGTTTCAGCATCATGTAACCGGAGAGCTCTGTCTCTTCGTTGAAGCTAAATTCAAATACCGCCTCACCAGACTTCGCGTCATAGCTTTGCTCCCCTGCAACCTCGGGTGGGCCTAGAGTTAAACCCCGTTGCGCTAGGTACAACTTTTGATAGCGAGTGCCGCGAAGAGGCCACTGCGGTTCCCAACGAACCTCCTTGATGGTTTTCCCATCGCTGCGTACTTCAAGACGAATCCTTGGCTCCTGCGCGAACTCGTTCTCCTCCCCTTTGAGAAAGTGATCCATAAATCGCTTTTGGAGCGCCAGGCAGTCCGGTCGATAGAACTCCGCCCACTTACCGTTACGGTGCGTGTAAAGCCACTTTCGCGGGCTTTGAGCTTGTTCAAAGGCGCGAAAGGTACCCATCGTATGCAGCTCGTGATCAGAAAAAGAGGCGCCTACAAGCATCGGCACGGTAATGTTCTCAAGCGGTGGCGCTTTTGCCCGCCAGAATTCGTCATAAAGCGGATGATGATCGAGGATTTTTGGCGGTATGGCTTCTTCCACGGCCAGGTAACTGGCAAGGGGACGATTGATGCTTTCCTTAACTTCCGTATGCCACCAGAAGTCTAAGAAACCGGTATCTGCCACGCCCCCTCGGCACGCCAGATCGTGGTACAAATCCGACACGCCTTCCCAGGGGATCATGCATTTTAGTGCTGCTGGCAGTGCCTCTCGTTCGGCCACCGCGGCAGCGAGGTATTGGCTGATGCAGAGGAAGCTCACTCCGCACAAGCCCACCGCCCCATCCGACCAGGGCTGTTTTGCAATCCAACTGATCGCGTCTCGGTAGCTTTGGCCCTGATGGCGGGACATGATCGATGCGGGTCCGCCGCTGTTGGCATAACCCGGCAAATTCAAATTAACGAGGTTATAGCCCGCTGGCACCCAAAAGCCTGGATCGGGCGATTCCCAACTTGTGAGGGTCGAGAAACGAGGTTTCCCTCCTGCTTGCGGAATCAGCCGATACTGCAGCGGCGGACCAGAAAACGGCGTATTGCCGAGTGCGGCGATCTTTCGATTGTCATAGGGATGCGCGCACATCACTGTTGGCCGAGGCGCCCCAGCGGCTTTGCGAGACGTAAACAGGTTCGCCGTGAGCGGATAACCCTCCGGCATGGTAATCGGTAGGTTATAGGTGGCGATTACGTCCGAGTCGGGCTCATAGAGCTCACACTGAGGCCGCCAGAGCTGTCCTGTTTTCAGTGCCTGTTTGAGCATGGGCCAGGCGGCCCTTACGGTTTCGAACTTATCTTTCATCAAAGATATGCGTGCGAGTTGGCGATGAACTCAGCCTACATCAAGCCGTTGTTGAAGGAATTAACCTTTGTTAAGCGAGGCCCGACGGCGTTTAAAGCGACTTAAGCCTTGCGGTGTGATACCCAGAAAGGCAGCGATATCTCGCTGGCGCACGCGGTCTAGTACGCCATCATAGAACTGTTCAAGGAAACGATAGCGGCTTTCCGTATCGATCCGTGTCTTAACGGCAATGAGCTCCTTGTCAAAACACAGGGTCTCCATCGACTTCAGCCGGAGGTAGCGACCGGTGAGCTCACCGTCGAGCAGCTCACTTCGAAAGAACCCATTGGGAATTGCGACGACCCAAAGGTCAGTCATGGCCAGCAGGTCATCGGCCGCGTAGTGCTGGTTCCACGCGCTGGTCATATTGGCGCAGAGCTGGACCTACTCAAAAAATCGTCCAATGGAGGTTTCACCATCGAGATGAGTCTGTCGCGAGGCAGCGACACCATCGGCGACAAAAAGCCATCGCTCGGCGATGTCCGTCTGTCGATCAATCAGCGCATCACGCTCAAAGAAAAGAACCGCCAGCTGCGGGTGCACCTCGGCCCACTGCCCCGCGCTCGGTGCCACCCCCAAACTCGCCATATCGCGTCGCAAGGCGAGGAGTGAACTTTTCCTATCCAAAGGCGCTTCTACCCCGCTCTTTTTGAATTCGTTGCTTTTGAGTACGTTGCTTTTGACCCCGGTACTTTTGATTCCGCTAAAGTTGATTCCGCTGCAGTTGATTCCGCTGCATTTAGCTCCGATCCGCAGACCGGGTCTTGTGCAAAGCGTCCGCTTTTTACATGAGCATAGCTCAAGCTTCGTGCGATGCCGTTAACCTTGATCAACGACCGTGCTGTTGTCGCCGCGCCGAGCACGCCTTTTAAAAATAGCTCAACCAGGGCTTGCTTCCCTTTTCTCGGTGTTTGTAGTTTGCAAACCATCGAGCTAGGGGGTAATGCGCTGCAATCAGCAGAGCTGAGGCAAGCCAGATCTCGCCGACGCTAGACAAGCCATAGCGCTCTCCATAGTTTGCCCCGTAGGCCCAATACATTACCCAGTATGCGGCCAGAAGAACGTAGAGATGTACCACGTAGATAAACATTGGTACGGATCCGAAACAGCGAAGCGCTTCGAGAACCCAACTAGAACGCCTCAGCCGATCAAGACCCGCCAGCAACAGCAAACCCACACCAAGAGTGAGGAGTAGATAATCCAGGGAAGGTGGGTACTTGGTGAAGTTCAAAAAGGACATCAGCGAACGCAGAGTGCTTTCACTAGCCTGCCAGGGCAGTGTCTCCCCGTAGAGATTAAAGCCGCGCAAAATAAGCAAAAGCGTGAGAGAGCCAACCCCGGTGCCCAGCAGGAGCTTGGATCGACGCTGCGAATCGAACGACGAGCCATAAATCGGTCCGGCAAAGTACCCGAGCAAGATGACGCCAAACCACGGCAGCACTGGGTAAGACAGGCTAACGCGAAGACCTCCGAGTTCGAAGAGCTCTCCAGGATCATGAAGCACGGTCCAGATCACGTAGAGAGAACTCGTTGGCGCAAATTGTATCGGTTCCAACAGGTTGTGACCCAGCACGATGAATGCGCCAAGCGCTCCCAGTAGCCAGTAATTGAGACGACACACCAGACCCAGGGCGACCATGCAAACGCCGATGGCAAACAATACCTGCAGGAAAAGAAACGATGGATAACTGTCTATCCATACCAGCCGATAAAGCACAACCTCGATCAGAATGATGACCAGTCCCCTCTTTAGAAGGAAAGACTGCGGTGAACGATAGCGAGTATCGGTCGGGTGGGCATACAACCAGGCGGAGACACCGGCGAGCAAGATGAACATCGGTGCGCACAGATGCGTGAGCATGCGAGTGAAAAATAGATCTGCTTCGATAGAGTCGTACATTGGATCGCCGGTCCGCGTGTGCAGATAGAAACGCTCACGCACGTGATCCACCATCATCAGAAGAATCACCAGACCCCGCATGACGTCGATAGACGCAATGCGGGCACCCGCCTTTGAACTAGCATTCATCGCAATGCACTCATGGCCTTGAGACATAAACTGTGGGGAGCCGTCTCGCTCCTGGTACCCGCTAAGCTTTGTGCCGTCGCAAGATCGCTGAAGTGTCGACGCTAAGACCAAATAACCGAAACCTGGAGTAGGGTTACGCAGTGCTCAAGCTTGCTCTCACGAACGTCCAAACCTGCTACTTCTTAGCTCCGCTCATCGTGGCGGTGAAAACACCTAAAGCTGATAAATTGTTACAATGTAACGCGCAGCCACAAACTTTATAATCTCACCCTTCCCGGTCTTCAACAATAAAAGCCACTGGACCACTCAGCCCCTTTGATGGCGGTCGCTTTTGCTGCTCCGTCGTCAAGCATTGAGGAGATCACAATGAAACGCTCGCTTTACGCACCATCGACAATGGTCGCGCTTACCCTTACCTTTGCCGCCGATACCGTCCTGGCGCAGGCCGTTGATGCCAATAACACATTACTTGAAACAATCACCGTGATTGGAAAGCGGCAAGCCTATCGCGGCGACTTTGACCTATTGGAAATACCCCAGGCGGAGTTGAGAATCGACGAAGAAACCCTACGAAATTCAGGGTCAATTGATCTGGTTCAAGCCCTTGATCTATCCGCATCGGTAGCCAGGCAGAACAACTTCGGAGGCCTGTGGAACAGTTTCGCTATCCGCGGATTCGTCGGTGACGAAAACCTACCGAGTAACTTCCTAGTGAACGGATTCAACGCGGGACGCGGCTTCGGCGGTGCGCGAGATCTGTCCGGTGTCGAATCCGTTGAAGTGCTTAAAGGCCCCCGTGCGGCGCTCTTTGGCCGAGGAGAACCCGGTGGAACCATCAATCTGGTCACCAAACGGCCTACCTTTGAAACGGCCGGCCAAATCAGCTTCTCCGCAGGGAGCTGGAATACCTATCGAACGGATTTTGACTACACCACACCTTTGTCCGATGCCGTCGCTATCCGTCTTGTTGGCGCCTATGAAGATGCAGAGAGCTTCCGGGACACGATTGAAACGGAGAAGCTGCTATTCAGCCCGTCCATTGCTTGGCAAATCGGTGACACGAGTCAGCTCGTCTATGAAATGGAGTACAGCGATCAAGAAACGCCTTTTGATCGCGGCGTTATTGCCATTGATGACGTGCTGGGTCTGATCCCAGAAGATCGCTTCCTTGGCGAGCCGAGCTACGGGCCGATTGAAACGAGTGTTCTGGGTCATCAGCTGGAATTCCAGCACGACTTCAATGATGACTGGAGTGCGCTAGTGGGGTTCAACTATCGGGAGACCGAGCTTGACGGACTGGCTTCGGAGAATGGTTTTGGTGCCCCAGATGAGGAAGGGAACTACAACCGTTTTAGCCGTGAGCGAGACTACGACGCTACCTATCAGGTGTTCCGCGCGGAACTCAGCGGTAAGTTCTATACCGGGGGAATCGAGCATCGGGTGATTGTCGGACTGGATTCCGATGAATTTGATAATGACCAGATTGCCTTCCGAGACCGAAGCACCGATCAGTTCATCAATATCTTCAACCCCGTTTACGGATTGTCGCCGGAATCGGGTCTCGAGTTGGCCCCTCAACTTGATCGCCTCGAAACGCAGGAGTCCCTCGGTTTTTACATCCAGGATCAGCTCAGCCTGACGGAGAAACTGGACGTTCGAATCGGCGCACGCGTCGACGATTATGAGCAGTCGCTGAACAATCGTCTTTCAGGCAGTACGTCTAGCTACTCGGAAACTCGGGTGAGCCCTCAGTTCGGTGTCGTGTACAAAGCCACGGAAACCGTCTCTGTTTACGCAGTCTACGGCGAGAACTTCCGCCCGCTTTCCGGTGCTACCGACGAAAACGGCTTAGATCCCAACATTTCCAAGTCCACGGAACTTGGCGTGAAGTTCACGCTTAACGACGGCGCGCTCGCCGGCAACATCGCGATCTTCGATGTGGAGCAGTCCAACATCGCCACCTTCGATGCAGACTTCAACCCAACGGCTGTTGGTGAAGCGGGCAGCCAGGGCCTCGAGATCGATCTCACTGGTAATCTGACCGACACATTGAGCCTGTGGTTGTCCTATGCGTACGTGGATGCGCAGACCGAAAACGACTACACAGACTTCATTTCCTTCGCGTTCATTCCAGCGGGATCGGATCTACTGAACGTGGCCGATCACCAGTTCAGTTTGCAGGTAGCACAAGATGTACAACTGGCTGGAAACGCGCTGACCTTGATCGGCGGGCTGACCTATGTAGGCGACCGGAGCGGAGAATTTGGAGACCCGAACTTTACCCTCCCCAGCTACACCACCGTTCGAATCGCGGCTAATTACCAAATCTCTGACGCCTTTGGTCTGCGCCTAGAAGCCAACAACTTGTTCGACGAGGAGTTTTACACCAACTCCTTCGCTGACGTTTGGGTTCAACCGGGAATCCCGCAGAACTTCCGCGCGGCGGTGGATTTTAGGTTCTAAGCGGTTTGTGCGCGAAAGTCGTTAAATCGATCCACGATTGATAGAAACGAGATGGCTCGCTCGGCTAGGTAACTTCCGAGCGAGCCTTTACTGCAAAAGCAGCAATGAGGCTCATTCCGGAGCCGAATCGACGACGAATTCAAGCTTCCCGAACTCACCGTAATCCGCCACGTAGCTGCCTGGCTCGAAGGGTATAGCGGTGCCGCATGTCCCCCCCAATAAAACCGTCGGAGACGTGACCGTAAAACCGCGGCGTTTCGCCTCTCTTAAAGCCCAAGCGGTAACGTTTTTAGGACCCCCCAACGACTCTTTAGGTGTTGTTCGTAAGAGTTCTGACTCATCTTTGAGTAAGGTGATCACGGTGTCGTTGATCGCCTCAAGTACCGAGTCATTCCAAGGGTGCTCATTCCCAAGAATAAACTGATCAGCACCCAGGCTACACAGAACCATATTAGCGGGCGTGAAATCTTTGGGGTTTGAAAAATCAAACCTGACAAACTCAATGGCCGGAGCCAACGCGGTAGGATGTCCTTCTTTATCAAGAAGAATCGCTACTTCACACTCAATTTTACCCTCCTGATGATAAGGAATCGTTGCGCCCGAACGAGTACGACCCCAATCATGCAGATAACCTAACAACGGTTGGGTCAGACCGAAGAACTCTTGAAGCTGCGGATTGGTAACACCCGCTTTAATTCCCCCAATCATCTCATCGCAAACGCGACCCGCCACGCTGGTCACTCCTTCGTAGGCTTCATCCAGACTGAGCGCTGAGGGAAATGCGGGTAACGGCTTGTGATTGCGTATGCTGACGGCGAGTTGCTGAAGGAAGTCCTCGTTGATCTGCTTCATCACTACACTTTACAGGTTTGAGAATGTCTCGTAATCCGCTCAGAGCGATCTTGTGCGATTTCTGCTGGCGGGCGCCCAGGGCAAAATTCGAAAACAGCCTGCGCATGCAAGGAACGCAGTCACGGCGCGTGGTTCCACCAAGCGAGATCAGAGAATGCTCTTAAATCCAGCTCGTGTGTCCACGCGGATCGGTGCTGATGGGCGATGTGGAAGTAGGTCTCCGCCATCTCTTGCGGCAGCAATAACCCGTCGTTCTCCATCCCTCTTTCTTCGCGCAGTTTTTGATAAAGCTCGGGGCCCAACATCTTCCCAAGCGTATCGGGGGCATCGACGGCGCCATCAATCAGAATATGGGCGACGTGAATACCTTTCGATGCATACTCCGCGTTTAGTGTTTGACACAGCATCCGGCGTCCACCCATCGCTGCTGCATGAGAGTGCTGACCTTCGTTCCCACGCACCGCCGCCGTCGCGGAGGTCACCAGCATGGTGCCCCCTCCCCGCTCGACCATGAGGGGAAACAACACTTTACTGACACGAAACAAGCCAAAGCAGGCCATTTGCCAGCCAAGTTCAAACACTTTGAGTGACGTACCGTTAAGGGATCGGTTGCCGATTTGGGCGCCGAGATTAAAAAGTACGACCGACACTGGGCCTATCTGTTCCACTTCTGCGACCAGATCTTCCAGCGCGTTTTCCTTAACGGCGTTCACCAGGTGCCCACTCGCAGAGCCACCAGCGGCCTCAATATCGGCGACTAACTTATTCAAGCCTTCCTCGTCGCTGCGGCGACACAAGGCCGCATGGTAACCCTCGGCGGCAAACTTTTTTCCGACACTGCCACCAATCCCGGCTCCGGCTCCAATAACCAAGCACACTTTCTTCACACTTATTCTCCCGCTTGTTTGACGATCGGTTCTTATGGTTGGCTGTAGGAAGCCCTAGGACTCCATCGACCCCACTTTCCCATCCGCAATCAGTGTTTCTACGCGGTCTTCGGCGTATCCCAGATCCAGCAAAATCTGTCGGCTGTCTTCACCTAGCTTGGGGGCAGGCCCCCGAATCTCTGAGGGTGTTTTATCAAAGCGTGCGGCGGGTCGAGCCTGTCGCACTTCACCGAAACCGGGAAACTCTATTTTTTGAATGGAATCGTTCGCGATGATTTGCTCATGGGCCATCAACTCCATTCTATTTAGAAGGGGCGCACAGGGAACACCCTCCTGATCGAGGCGTTCGAGAATCGCATCGCTGGACCATTTCGCGATCTCCTGAGCGGTAAGCGCTTTGCGCTCTTCCCCATTTGCGAAGCGATCGGAAGCGGTTTTGAATCTGTCATCTTCAATCAGATCTTCCCGGTTCAAAGCGCGACACATAGCGGCCCATTCCTTATCGGAAACCGCGCCGGCGGTAATGTATCGATCCTTGGTTTGGTAGATCAGGTCCATCTTCCCTTGGAATTTGGTAACGTCGAATTCCATGTCTGCGTAGGTAAGACCGGCCATTCCTTCAGGCCAGAAAAAGGACAGCATTGTTTCGAGCATCGAGAGTCGTATGTGTTGACCTTCACCAGATCGCTCGCGGGCGTAGAGCGCCGCTGAGATAGCCTGCGCAGCGGCGATAGAGGTCACCTTGTCGGCGATAATGATGCGGAACATCTGCGGTCGCCCCGTCTCCCGATCCATCTGGATGTCCGTCGCACCGGAAAGCGCCTGAATGACTGGATCATAGACACGCTTAGCCGTGTAGGGGCCTTCTTCACCAAAGCCGCTGATCGAAACGAAGATCAGGCCTTTGTTTTTTGCACGCAGCGTCTCCTCAGAGAACCCCATTTTCTCAATCGCGCCGGGCCGGAAGTTTTGTATGAGGACATCAGCGGTCTCCGCTAATTTGTACAAAACGTCTTTGCCTTCTTTCGATTTGAGATCAAGAGCTAACGATTGCTTCCCTCGATTACAGGAGAAGAACGCTGACGCCACACCGTTATGGGGTGGACCAATGTGTCTCATCTGTTCGCCATGGAGTGGCTCGATTTTGATCACGTCCGCACCCTGATCGGCAAGCATCATCGCCGCGACCGGTCCAGATACCATTGTGGTCAGGTCCAAAACCTTCAATCCATTAAGCGGCCCCACTGGCAAGCCCTCCTAAAAGTTCCGCGTAGTTAGTCTGCATCGCTTTGCCATAGGCCGGCCGCGACGCGATTCGTTGCTGATACCTTTTGATGCTGGCGGGCAGGTCCACACCGTAGAACTCCGCCCAATCCAAGCAAGACATAAGCATGAGATCGGGCAAGCTGAACATCGATTCCATTAGGTAATCATGGGATGAAAGGTGCTCATCAAGCACCGTCAAGTGGCGTTGCAAATAGCTCTGGCAGGAGGCAACCACTTGCTCACTGGCACCATAAATTTCGGCAAGTTCACCGTGACGCCGCATGACGTAGAGACTGGTCTCGTCTAACTCGCCGTAGATATAGCAACACCACTCATCTTCTTTGGCTTTCGAAACGGGGGTGTCGGGTACCAACACGGAACCGTTTCCGTACTTCGCCAACAAATAGCGACATATTGCGAGACTCTCGGAGAGGCGAACTTCTCCATCTTCTAGAAAGGGAATTTTCTGCTTGCGGTTCAACCGTGTGTACTCGGCGGTTTGCGTTTCTCCCGTTCTTGGTCCAATTGGAAGGAGTTCGTATTCGAGATTGAGTTCCTCCGCCAACCAGATCGGCCGAAAACTCCGCGGAGTACCTATCCCCCAAAGCTTGATAGACGTCATACGTGTCATCCCGTCCTTTTGCTGTAAAAGGTAGCAGGAGAAAACGATTAAATTAAATGAATAGATTTTGTATATTCTCTAAAATAATCGAATACCTTGATTCGGTGCCAAGGCCCAGTGAAGGCCTTTTGGAAAAAGTATGGACATTCAAGATCTTGAATTGATCAAGGCTGTCGATGAAGAAGGAAGCATCTCTCGAGCCTGCCAACGATTGAACGTTTCCCAACCTACGCTGAGTAAGAAACTAGCAAGGCTTGAGCAGGTATTGGGCGTCCAGTTATTTGAGCGCTATTCGAAAGGGCTAGTAGCAACCGCCACAGCGCGCTACATACTCAGAAAAGCCACGCCTTTGCGAGAGCAAATCAATGAGATTGAGCGCCACATCGAGCTTATCAACCAACTCAATGTCGGTGAACTCAGACTTGGCGTCGGGCCAATCATCGAACAACTTATGCTGCCCGACGTATTGAAAGCATTCGCTGAATCTACCGGTGATGTACGTATGTCGATTGTGACCGAAAGTGAAGAAACACTTCTTCGTATGCTCTATGGGTCGGAATTGGATGTCGTAGTGGGGCCGTTCCAGGCTCAAGATCAAAGCAGCGAACAGATCTTGGCATTGCCGATGATCGAAGATGACATCATCGCCGTGGTTCGCCCAGAGCATTCATTGTTGAAGCGGAAGAGCTACCGCCTAACGGATCTTGTTGAGTACTCGTGGGTCGCCCCGAAGGCGCAAGGCACCGTCCAACAACCGAACGACCATCCGGTGTTTAGCAAAATGAAAATCAGCTCGGACAACTACAGCGTGCTGAAGCAGCTAGCAAAGAATACGGACGTCATTTGTGCGGGACCCTCAGCGGTCTTTCGACGTGAGCTCGCAGATAAAAGTCTTGTGCAAGTTCCCGTGTCGCTGGCCGTAACTTGGGCTAGCGCTTTATTGGTTCGACCAGAAACCTACGCAACGCCCTTGGGCAAGCACTTGGTATCACTCTTTACTTCGGTCAGGGATGGCTACGCGAAGTAGTACACTCAGCAAGCTTGTTGCCCTCCAAATCAGCCCTAACTTAATACCCGCAACTCTCGTATGAGAGAGTCCAGCCAGGCATCATACTGATACGAATAATCACAACGAACAGGAAACGCATCGTGCTCGAACCCATTGACGTGTTTTGGTCATTCCGCAGCCCCTACTCCTACCTAGTAACACCGGATCTCCTGAAACTTCAGGCCGACTACGAGGTAGATGTACGCCTCCGTGTTGTCTACCCGATAGCGATACGAACCAAAGCCACGCTTTTCAACAAAGACAATCGCAAACCAGCCATGTACATCGTGATGGACTCGATCCGACGCGCGGAGTATTTGAACCTTCCCTTCAGCTGGCCCAATCCCGATCCGATCGTTCAAGACTTTGAAACGCTGGAGGTCGCTGAGGAGCAACCCTACATTTATCGACTCTCATCGCTAGGTGTAGAAGCGCAGCGACAAGGAAAAGGCATCGAATTTGCCGCCGCCGTATCACGCTTGGTGTTTGGAGGAACTGCTGGCTGGGATCAAGGCGATCATCTCAGCAACGCCGCGGCGAGCATTGGCCTAAACCTCCAAGCCATGGACGATGCGATCGACCAGGGAGATCATCAGGAGAGCATCGAACAAAATCATCAAGACCTGGACGCGCTCGGGCACTGGGGTGTGCCCACTCTCGGTGTACGCGGCGAGCCTTTTTTTGGCCAGGACCGAATCGATACGCTTCGTTGGCGCCTGGATAAGTTGGGTGTGGCCAAGCGCTAAGGTCGAAAAAGGAGCACTTCCGTTACCTTCGCGGTCAGTAACGGGTCAAGAAGTCGTTGAGCGCCACGCCTAGGCTAAAACGCTGGAGTTCAAAGTCATAGTCGATCAAGCTCTCGCCCGCGCCGTCGTAGTAGGACACATACCAGCGAAACACCCGATTGATCGGGTGACTCCAGGTGAGCTCGAAGTTGGTACTTTCTGTTCCTGGGTTCAGCATGGCCGTAAAGGTGCTCCGATTCGGCGTCCATATCGCACGTAGATCACCATAACCCCTATATTTGTACATACCGGGGTTATCGTCGTCGTCTTCATCCTCTGGCAGTCGATACCACGCTCGGGTGAAGAGGGAAACATCTTGACTCAATTGGAAACCGGCGCGAGCTTCGAGGCGGTTCCAGCTCCGCGAGAGAGCCTGTTCTCGACCGTTGGATTCATGCACAAAGCCCAGTGACCATCCTTCGAGAGGTACGCCTAAAAAGCGGTTTTGTTTATTGCTTCGAAGAAAGAACTCCGGTTGATAGTTTGTTTCTCTGAACGGGCTTGAGAAATCGTCGTTTGCGATTTGCCACCAAGATTTCGACGTGTAAGCAAAGTAGAGATCGAGATCCGTAGAGAAAAGGTTCTGCGCAATGGGTGCTTTAAAGCTAATTTGAAACACCGCTTCCTGATCTTCAACTGGGTTGGCGCTATCCACCAGCGATGCAAACGGTGTTTGATTGGCCTCTTCCATAAACGAGTAAGCAATGTAATTTGGCGCGTGCGGGGTCAGTGTAAACAGGCTGCTCTCGATACGGTCTTCCAAGCCGATTCGCTGCCGGATAGCTCCTGCTTCAAAGTCTGTTGAGGCCGGCAAGGGTATAGCGATGAGCGCATCCGATCCCCCGTTGACATCGCCGGCATCACAGCGCTGATGAAGTTCGCGGATTGTCGTCTCTGGGGATGCGGATTTGACGAGACGAATCAGGCATTCATCGTCTGCAATAGCGGGTGTAAACCAAGCACTAGACTCTAGCATCGCGCTGGTAACACAGACCAATTTGAAGCGACGTGGAGTCCTCGGGACTGCATATCCCTTCAATCGAGGTTCCTTGAAGAGCTGAATTGCTCGCCGCCACACGCTCCACCATGCGCTACATAATGGCTGCAGATTCAGAGGCTGACGCGGCGGATGGGCTAAGGCGGCCGGAGGTATCGCAGGACCATGCGGTCGATCAGAGCTGCGGACCTTATTCCTCTCCTAGCGGCTCGGCACGCTTTAACGTTATCAATCCTCGAAGAAAAATATAGACCTATTTCCGCGCACTAGTGCGCGCAGGAACAACGCGATCCCTGTCCGATGGTGACAATGCCAATGGAGGCAAGTATGTTGTTGTCCTCTCAGCCGTCACAACACGCCTGTCGGGCTACAGCGGATCACAGGAGCAAGGACATCGCAGGATGGCATCTGATCTATGTAGGTTCATAGACGACGTTCACCGCAGCAGTTCGGGCAGAGCCTGTGCCGAAACCTTAATCGAGTTTCTGCACGGACAAGGTGCAGACGGCGTCAACATTTTTTTTGGCCAAACCGTATCTCCATCCAAAACGCTCAATTACCCAATATTCAGTTACCCCAAGAGCTTTGTAGACACTATTTATGCGCTAACGGATCGGCGCATTACGCACCGAGTTGAACGAATGGAAACGAACCTCCGTTGGGGACACGACTACGACCTTAATGATCCGCGAGCGCGCAAAGATGAAAAAACACTCGCTTTATACGCGCGTCAAAGCATGTCCGTAAGGTGTGGAACCGTCTTTCCGATACCAACTCGGATGCAAGAAGGCCCTTCAGGAATAGGTATTACCAGTCGACTCCCCCGTAGTGAGTTCGAACAGTTTCTTGACGCCAAGCGGCAAAATTTAGCCACTGCATCGGCCGTAGGGCACTTCACCATTCAAAGGTTGGAAGTAACGAAGGCCCTCACGCCGCTCTCGCCACGGGAAGTCGAATGTCTGCAATGGCTGGCCAGCGGTCTGCGTGTGCGAGAAATCGCAACCAAAATGGGTATCCATAAAGTGACCGTCGATCTCCATCTCAAGAATGCGCGCAGAAAGCTTGATGCGCCCACACGAGAAGTAGCGCTTGCGAAAGCGATTCATTCCGGAATTGTACAAATCTAAAAGTTCTTCCCCACCAGGCCTCTGCTTCAAGCAACACGGCCAAGAAAATTCCGAACGGGACGAAAGTTCCTATAGCAAAGTGTTCCCTTTAGGACTGAACTCCGAGTAGAGATGCTTCCGACGTGGCTGCGGGAGTGATCGCTAGCTATGCATTTGCACAGGATTGAAGCGACGGCGGTCGTCGGGCATTTTTGCGGTCTAGGTAAGCTGTGCACAAGACACAACGACTTGCCTCTTTGAATCGAAACCATTGGCCACCAGCGCTAGCACGCAAGGGAAATCAACAGTGTCATCACCACTCGCACGCCGGCTATCCTCATCAGGGATTCTTCTAGTCACGGTAGTACTCCAGCTGTGCTCAATGAACGCCAGCTACGCCACGAATTTCGATGGGATCGATATAACCGATGGTCCATTGTTTTTAAATGAAGCTCTCGAAGTCGCTGGAAAAACAAGCGACCTAGATAGTCTGATCAGTACTATTGTTTTTCAGACCTTTGAATTTGCGGTCGACAACACGGGACGGCTATCTAGGCAGACAACCGTCAACCGCAGCGTGGTGGCGTCGGAGTTTTCCTGGACGATTAGCGGGGCTGGAGCTGATGAAGCCCTCCATTTGGACCTAAGCACATCAGCAAACACTGAGGGGAGTTCCTTCATAACGGTTCCCTTTCCGTTGGAGCAAAGCAATCCGGCCGTGCAAGCGCTCGCGGATAAGTTCGGTCAACAAACCGTCGATCAGCTCTTGTTGGTCGACCCGAATCTATTTTTCACCGGGCAGCTAGAAGTCAGGGACACGCTGCAGACGATTACGATCACCCCGGAGCAACCGGGCGTATGGAGGCTGGTTACCGAATTTATCGAAACCTTAATTGTTCCCCAAAACGTGATCGACGCCGTACCCGGAGGGTGGCAAGGAGACACAACACCGTCCAGCGCCTTACAAAATCGAGAAGCGTTAGTTGATTGGCGTCGCTACCCAGGCACCGAGTTCACA
>JBCCQO010000028.1:0-15559 GCA_039024595.1 Pseudomonadota bacterium
GGTTCTTGAGTCGGGCAAGGGGCAGGAGCGCGCGCTTGAGCGATTTGTAACAACCGGCGTCGCCTTCAACGGCTTGGTAGAGATTAAGTCTGGTGTCCGAGTGGGAGATCGGGTTGTGTTCGAAGGCAACGAAGCCTTGCGCAATGGGCAATCGGTTCGAGTATTAGGTGATTAAGCCTATGATCCTTAGGTTGCAGCGGGTGGCGTCAGCAGCCGGCAAGAATCAGCCCTCGAACTGTATCATCTACTCAGTCACGAAGCCGGCAGGGGCCTAGCGCAGGTGTTTCAGCGGATCATCGAAAATGGGATTCTGACGACGGTAATTACGCTGATCATCTGCATCGTCGGGATCGTCGCTGCCCTGCGCATACCGGTACAGATGATCCCAGATCTCGATACGCGCGTTATTAGCGTCCGCACGAATTGGCCCGGTGCCACACCGCAAGATGTGGAGCAGGAAATCCTGATAGAGCAGGAAGACTATCTGCGCAACCTCCCTAACCTGGTTCGTATTATTGCCAGTGCTACGACCGGCCAAGCGGAAATCGAACTGGAGTTTCCCCTGGGCACAGACATCACCGAAATGATGATTCGGGTGAGCAATGCGCTAAGCCAGGTTCCCTCCTATCCAGAAGACGTCGACGAACCGCAAATTCTCGCCAGCTCCTTTTCCGCCAACGCGTTTATGTTTTTCTCCGTACGACCTCTAGCCGGCAATCCGCGCGCGGTCGACATGGACCTGTCTCTGGATTATCTGCGCGACACGGTTCGGCCGCGCATGGCGGCCGTACCGGGAGTGTCGGATATCGCAATTTGGGGTGGATCGCCGCGTCAGATCCAAATTAGTGTTGATCCGGCTCAGCTTGCTCAGCGCGGTATTTCCCTGACCGAACTGCGTAGCGTCGTTCGAACTCGCAATCGAGATCGCTCTGGGGGCGACGTGGAATCCGGAAAACGTCAATACTTACTCCGAACTGTGGGGCGTTTTGCCGATATTGAAGAACTTGAGCAGCTCATACTCGCACGACGAAATGATCAGATTATCCGTCTGCGCGATGTCGCCGAAGTCACTCTAGATCACTTCGAGTCCCGATCCACCTCGCTGTACAACGGTGGTCCGCACATTATGATGGCGGTGCGAAGGGAAGCAGGTTCCAACGTGCTCGATATCAAAGCGGCAATGCTAGCGGCGATAGACGAGCTGAATAAAAACGAGCTTAAACCTGCCGGCTTGCAGATGAGCTTGATGTCCGATGACGTGCGCTACGTAAGCGAGTCGATCGCCAATGTGTGGCAAAACCTGATGCTCGGAGCCGTACTCGCTGTAGTGGTTCTGTTCTTGTTTCTTCGGTCGTTTCAGGCAACTCTCATTGGTGCTCTGGGTATTCCAGTTTGCATTGTCGTCGCCTTCCTGGGTCTGCTTCTTGCGGGTCGCACGATCAATGTGATCTCCCTAGCAGGCATTGCTTTTGCGCTTGGGATGACCCTCGATAACTGCATCGTTGTGCTCGAAAATATTGAGCTGGCCCGTCGCCGGGGCGTTTCCGCCTTGCGTGCGGCGCGTGATGGCGTGAAAGAGGTCTGGCCTGCGGTTTTTGCGTCGACTATGACGACCGTTTTAGTGTTTTTGCCCGTTTCCTTTGTGGAGCAAGAAGCGGGGCAGCTTTACTCAGATATCGCGGTTGCAGTGTCGTCTGCAATTCTTGCATCGATGGCTTATGCAGTAACGCTCCTTCCGACAGCTGCGGCACGAATGCGCACCTCGAGTTCCGGTTACGACTTTACCGATAGCGGCTTGGCCCGCAGAGCGCTCACCACGGCTCAGCTCTGTATTGGTTCCGCCAAGCGTCGCTGGATGACAATCATCGGTGCAGTTATGACGAGCGCTTTTATTATCGTGTTCTTGACCCCGGCTGCGGAGTATCTGCCCGAAGGGGAGGAGCCAAAAGTGTTTGCCCGGATGAGCGCTCCGCCCGGATACAATCTCGATACGATGAATGGCGTTGCTAGTGAACTGGCGGACCGACTTCGTCTTGAGGTGAACAGCTCCGATGAACGCTTTCGACGAGATGAAACGCCGATACCGCCGATAAAGTACTTCACGATGTTCGTCGACGCGGGTGGTCTGCGGGTCATTTCCGAGCCCGTTGCCGCGGCCAACATCGAAGCGCTAATGGATGGTCTGACCAGTGTTTTTCGCGAGTATCCGGGCATGCGGGCTTTTGCAGCGAGAGGGTCCATTATCTCCAGCAATGATGGTGGTTCGCGCAGCATCAATTTGGATATTTCCGGTAGTGATCTCGCGACCATCTACCGGGTGGCGCAAGCGGCAGAGCAGCGAGCGGCGGAGCTGTTCGAAAATCCTCGCATCCAAAGTCAGCCGTCCGCCCTGAGCCTTGCCCAACCATTGATTCAACTTAAACCGAACTGGGAGCAAGCGGCCGCTTTAGGCATCTCCGCCGATGATCTCGGCTTCTCAATTGCCGCGCTTACGGACGGCGCCTACGTGGATGAGTTTTTCCTGGGCGACGATAAGATCGACATTTACCTCTTTAGCGCCAACGGTAAGAAGCTGGTGCTTGAGCGCCTTGAGCAGGTTCCGATCTACACTCCGACGGGCGCATTGGTGTCTCTAGGCAGCCTCGTCAGCTTACATGAAACGGTCGATACGAGTGCGATACGAAGGGTAGGTGGGCGCAGGACAGTTACGCTCAATATCGTTCCGCCCCGATCGATTCCACTCGAGACGGGAGTGGCCATGGTTAGGGAGGATTTGGTCGCTTACCTCCGTGAGAGCGGTCAGCTTCCCCAAGGGGTCGCCCTTTCAATCACCGGCGCGGCGGACCAGCTAGATGCAACGCGGGAAGCACTTGTCGGAAACTACCTGATTGCGCTACTCATTATCTATCTGCTGATGGTCGCGATTTTCAACCACTGGGGTTATCCACTTTTGATCCTGACAACGATCCCCGTTGGCATTGCAGGAGGCTTGGTGGGGCTTTCCCTACTCAACATGGTTGGCTCTGTTTTACCGGTGGTTGGTATGTCTGCCATTACCCAACCTTTCGACATGATTTCAATGCTCGGCTTTCTCATATTGATGGGAACGGTCGTCAATAACCCCATCCTCGTTGTGCACCGCGCTTTGCAAAACGCTCGCGCTGGTACGCATCCTCAGCAGGCGGTTGAGGAAGCTCTGCGAACGCGTCTTCGCCCAATTGCTATGAGCACGCTAACAACGCTGTTTGGCCTCGCGCCCCTCGTACTCATCCCCGGTGCGGGTACGGAGTTGTATCGGGGTGTCGGTGTGATCGTAATGTTTGGGATTCTGGGCGCTATGCTGGTCACGCTAACGATGCTCCCAGCGTTAACGATCACCGTGCTTGAGTATCGGAGTCGCTATCTTGCGAAGAAAAATTCCGTGACAGATTTGGGGCGTTCTGTCTGAGTTCGTGTTTTAGCCCTTGTTTTAAGCGGTGTCTTAGCCCCTTTCTGAGCCGATCGCTTAGCCGATTGTCCCCTGAAGGGTTCTGGCTTCTTTTACCAGTTCGACGAGACGAGGTCTCAGCTCTTCCGCTTTGGTGATTTTACTGGCGTAGGTATAGCGCTCGTGTTGATCACCTAGCGCAAGATCAAGACCTTCCGGGTCTAGTCCGGTCAGTCGCCAAGCGCCAGCGCCCGCCTTGCAGAGTACCTCGCCGTACAGCGCGTTGGCATCGCTATGATCATCATTCATGTGTTCGACCGCACCAGCCTCCATGGCGTTCCATGCATCCCAGTCGTTGCACTCGAGTGAGAGATCGTCGGCAGCGAGAGCATAGGCTTTGCCGAAGCCCCCGTTTAGCGAGGCCGTCTGAAGGTTAAGACGCCAAATCGAGAAGTCGGCGAAGTCGATATAAATACTCGCTTTCGGATGCCGTGCTAAGTAGCGACGCCGGGCTCGCTCGTGGTCAGCCTCCGCTAACCGTTCGACTGATCCTTGCAACGTAATTCGTCCATGGGCAAGCGGATCGCCCTTGCCGGGTTCTCCAACTAAAAGGGAGGCACGCGTGTCCGCTGCCATGTCCGCATCCCGACCGGACAGAGAAGAGACAGGAAAGATTGGCATGCCGTTGGTATCTGTTGCCAAGCCGACCCGACTGACCACGGGATGACCGTCGTTTTGGTCAATCAGTGCAAGAGAACCGAAGCGAGCGGTCCTGATCATGTGTTTTGCAGACCTGCGCACGTCTTCATCGACTTCCCGTAGTACGGATTTCTCCTGTTCTGTCATCGCTAGTCTCCCTAATTCCTATAGAGCGCTTTCGATCATCATTTCAACGAGCGCCGCAGCTGCCCAGGTGAGTGGTGGTAGTACGATGTAAAACAGGATTCGTTTCACACCGTTTAAATCAAAGGGCCATCCTGGTGCCTGTGCTACCCGCTCTCGCATATCCAAGAGCAGATCGATTTCCTGAAGTTCATTGGCTGCTGCCCCAGCGACGTTGTCCACCGGTAAAAGCGCCAAGCGGCTGTCAAGCTCTCGCAAGGCGCGCTCTCGCGTCTCTCGAATACGCAGGCGTATGCCTCGAAGCGGTAAAGCCACTAGTCCCACCAGGGCGAAAATGCTCAACCCCATCGTGAAACCGATCGGAGCAAACGCGCGTGAAACGTCGCCGAGAAACAGCAAGCCGTACGCGCTGATCAGCCCAATGACCGTAAGACCGGGGCGCAGTGCGGCGGATCCAAAAGCCGCGTGGCGTGATGGTCTAAGCAGGTCCGGATTTGCGATACGGCCCAGTTTTGAAAACAAACGAGCGTTCTCTAAGAGCTGCGGCAAGGTCGTCATCATGCCTACCCAAAGCAAAACAGTGGTGATAGTGGTGCTAATGGCGAGCGGAGTGGGTGAGCTGAAGTTTCCCAAGAAGTAGCAGTGGACGAGTCCCGCGATGATGGCGATAAATACTTGTGCTACTTGGCGGAAGCGACTTCTTCCGGGAATCCTTTTCGCAAGTCTCTCTAGTTCCTCGTCTGACAGCGGGAGTACTCCCCGCAGTGAACGTAAATCGTCTACAGCGCCGTAGATCAGCGAGCGAAAAAAACCAGCCAACATTCCCATGCTACTGGCAAAGAACAATATCGAGCCCAGCTCCGCCAGTACGTTGGGGCTGGGAATGTCTGCTAGCAAGAAGGCCGTGCCTAAGAAGGCAAAAACAACAATAGCTGTCGTCAAACCAAAAGCAGTAGAGGCGATTCTTAGTGTGTCTTGTAGACGCAACAGAAAGATTCGTGGCTCTTTCGCGTCCTCTTCGAGACCAGATCGTATCTTCGCTAGGATCTCAGGACCTGTCTCTAGCTCTGAGACTGGTGTTCCTCGATCAGCCGCATCTTGTCGCTTTTCCGGTAGCTGGGGATGTGAGCCTGTCATAGGGTTCTTTGAGACGGTGTTCGTTGGCTACGCTAGCACGATATCATCTGAGACACGCATAGCGAACAACGAGAAACCACGATGTCTACCGTTCTCTACGAGACCGCAGATCGGATTGCGACGCTAACCTTGAATCGACCGGAAAGGCTGAATGCCATAGACGAGCGTCTCCCCAGTGACCTCAGAGCCGCGGTGGAAAGAGCCGATGCGGATCCCAGTGTGCATGTGATCGTGCTATGCGGTGCGGGAAAGGGCTTTTGCGGGGGCTATGACCTTGTAGCCTTTGCGGAAACACCAGGAGAAATGCACGGCAATCAGGAGATGCCTTGGGACCCGACGTTGGACTTCAAAATGATGGGCAAGAACACCGAGGACTTTATGTCGCTCTGGCGTGCGAGCAAGCCGACCATAGCGAAAGTACACGGTGCCGCGGCGGCAGGGGGCAGCGATATTGCGCTGTGTTGTGACATGGTGGTGATGGCAGACTCGGCACGAATTGGCTATCCGCCCGCTCGAGTCTGGGGTGTCCCGACGCCGATGATGTGGGTTTATCGACTTGGCCTTGAGAACGCTAAACGCATGCTGTTCACCGGTGATCTGATTTCCGGTACTGAGGCAGCAGAAATGGGATTGGTGCAGCAGGCGGTGCCGCTGGCAGAGCTTGATGCGACAGTGCAAGCATTGTGCGATCGCATTAAGGGAGTACCGCTCAACCAGTTGATGATGAACAAGCTCGTGGTTAATCAGGCTTACGAAGCGATGGGGTTAGCGAATACGCAGCGGTTTGCGACTTTCTTCGATGGGGTTGCCCGCCACTCGCCCGAGGGACTGTGGTTTCGAGAGCGCGCAGGCGAAGTTGGTTTCAAGCAGGCGGTTAGTGAACGGGATTCCGGAGCTCCCATCGCCGCTGCCGCGAGTAAACAACTTGGGCCCTATCCGCCGCCCAGAACAGAGTGATCACGTATTACTGTTGATCTCTTCTGCAGGCATCTCCGGGTATTTACCCTGTTCCCATGCTTCGCGCAGCGCAAATTTTTGAATTTTTCCCGAACCCGTTAAGGGATATTCGCTGACCGCAAACCAAAAGCGGGGAGTTTTTTGCGGAGACAAAGACGCCCTGGTGTAGGCGAACAGTTCATTGCGATTGAGGGTTTGCCCTGGTGCCGCACGGAGGAACGCGGCGACCTGCTCGCCAAAGCGCTCATCTGGTAAGCCCACAACTGCCACTTCGGCGACGCTGGGATGTTGAAAAAGGCATTCCTCGATTTCCCGTGGATAGATGTTCTCACCGCCGCGAATGATCATATCCTTAAGTCGGCCCTCGATCCGGCAATAGCCTCTTTCGTCCATCGAGCACAAGTCACCAGTGTGAAGCCAGCCGTCCTCATCAATCGTGCTAGCGGTTGCTTCTGGGTTGTCGTAGTAAGAATGCATGACATGGTAACCACGAGTACACAGCTCTCCTTTTTCTCCTATCGGTAGCGTCGCTCCGGAGGCTGGATCAACAATCTTCACTTCAACGTTCGGCATCGGTGCACCAAGCGTTTCCGCTTTGTCCTGAAGCGAATCATCCGGTCTTGTCATACAGGCAACCGGTGAACACTCGGTCTGCCCAAATACAATGACGAAGGGCGCATTGAGTGCTGACTCTAATTTTCGAACAAGTTCTGCAGGCACCGTCGAACCGCCGGAACAGATGCATTCAACGCTACTCAAGTTGCGCTGGCTGAAACTGGGATGCTCGAGCATTGCTATAAGCATCGTCGGCACGCCCATCATTGCCGCAGCTCTATACTCTTCCATGAGATCCAGCACTAATCCCGGTTCAAAAGCTTCTACAAGTACGAGTTTCGACCGGTTGAACAGAGCGCTTAACACGCCGAGAACACATCCGCCGGTGTGGAACAAGGGCATGATGCCCACATAGGTAGAACCGGAGCTTGGTTTCATCGTGTTCATCGTATGGGCTCCGTTGTTCACCAAACCCCGATGGTGAAGAAGCGCTCCCTTGGGAAAACCGGTTGTACCTGAGGTGTACTGGATCATGCAGGGTTGATCTGGTGTGACTTTAGGAAGGTCTCGCGGCTGAGACTCCTTGAGAAAATCCGTCCAGTCGCTCAGCAGAATAATTTCTCTAAGGTCGGGGCACTGATCGCGCACAGCCATTAGGTGCGATTGCATCGGATTTCCGCGAAACTCGGGAAGCAGAAAAATGCCTGAAGCCTTGGATTGCTTTAGCACATACGCTAATTCATGCGGTTGGTAGGACGGATTGACAGTCACGAGAACGACTCCCGCTAGAGCGCAGGCGTATTCGAGGATTACCCACTCGGGAACGTTGGGTGCCCAAACTGCGACTCGGTCGCCCGGTTCAAATCGTTCGAGCAGGGCTCGCGCGGCGAGTTCAGCTTCTTCAAGGAGTTCGCCGTAAGTCCATTGGCGACGTAAGGCCGGATCGGGACTACCGGCGACAAGCGCTAGCTGCCGTGGTGCTTCGGCCACAGCTTCTCTTAGTGCAGCACCGATGGTGAGATCTCGTACGGCCGGTTCGCTTGGACCGATGGCGAGAGATACGTCAAGGGGCGTCTTTGCGAGGGTAACTGCTGTCACTATTCAGTCCTTGCTCCCATTCGGGGAGCGCTTATTAGCATTATTCTGTTGACCTGCGACCTCGGTTTATAACCGAATTGACCAAGGCTGTCGCTAGCTTAGTACAGCCGGCCAGAATCTCCTGCTTATCTATCGACAGATTCCGAACAGAGTGGCTCTGAGTTTCATGATTGAGCGTAAGCACCTCTGATCCAGCGGAAGGGTCGTCCATACAACCTTTGAGGTCACTCTGATGAACATATTTAAGAAAGTAGCTAGCACTTTGGTCTTCATGCTCAGTGCCATATATGCTTTTAGCGCGAGCGCTGCACACCATGAGGCGGGCCATGGAGCCATGGCTGAGGAAAAAAATATCGTCGAGGTCGCGGCGGGAGATGCAAACTTCAGTACGCTCGTTGCTGCGGTGCAGGCCGCCGGGCTCGTTGAGGTGCTATCCGGCGACGGTCCCTTTACCGTATTTGCACCGACTAATGATGCGTTTGCAAAACTACCGGCGGGCACCGTTGAGGACCTGTTAAAGCCAGAAAACAAGGCTCAGCTTGTTGCGATTCTCAAGTACCACGTCGTACCCGGTAAAGTGATGGCCGCCGATGTGGTCAACTTGGGCAGTGCCACCACTGTGGAAGGGTCTGACGTTGCCATAGCGGCGTCCGATGCGGGCGTTACTGTGGGTTCTGCAAGCGTGGTTGCTACTGACGTTGTCGCCAGCAACGGTGTTATTCACGTCATCGATACGGTGATTTTACCCGCAAGCTAGCAGGCTGGCTGAACACGAGCGGTTTACTAAACCGCTCGTACTATCTCTAATCGCGCACTAGCGGCAGCTCACTGAAACCTCTTTTCGAAGAATCTTCACATGCTTTGCCGCTGAGGCTCGTGCGAGCTTTGAACGCGACTCACTCGGGAATCATCTAGGGGGTCTTCTAGCAGGCTGCAGTGCCCAGGCGACGCTTCGCGTCTATGAGGAATGTTATGTGACTCGGCCCGGGCTAGGTAGGAAACACCAGCCACGCCAGAGACCGCAGCTATGCTAGAAACCCAAGCGGCCTTCCCCCGGTGACTGGGGAATAGAAGCGATTTACGTTCGGTAAAACTTGGCGCAAATCGCCTCCGCTGACACCAAACCAAAGGGCCAATTCTCCAAAGTACTCATCAACCGACGTGGTGGGTGCGTAGATTCCCCTTCCAACATCTAGGGGGTTTCCTGGATGAATGTCTGGGTAGTCTCCATAGATCTGCCCTCCATTCACGGCGCCACCCATAATGATGTGATGGCCACCCCAGCCGTGATCGGACCCTTTCCCGTTGGACGTAAGCGTGCGGCCGAAATCCGAGATGGTAAAGGTTGTTACTTGTTCAGCGATCCCGAGCCCATCCATCGCGGCCTGAAACTCCACTAAGCCCGCATCGATAGCGGGAAGCATCATTGCCTGATTGTCGATTACATCATCGTGGTGATCCCAACCACCCACAGTCACGAAAAACGTTTGCCTGGTGGCGCCGAGTGCGCTTCGGGCGTTGATGACCCGTGCGATTTGTCGCATAACCGATGAGAAAGGAGACGGGCTGAACATAAAGGGGAATTCGCCGGCGCTTTCGAGCGCATCGACGAACACGACCTGCGACTCGATGGCCTGGCTTAGCCGCGCCGCAAATTCTCGACGAAATAGCTGTTGCTGCTGCGTAGCGAGCAGGCCATCGATGGCGGAGCGGGTAAATTCGCCCCGCTGGCTTGGATCGTCGTAGCCTTCTAGAGCGGGCGCGCCGTTACCCACAGGCGAAATTGCATAGGGAGAGCTTACGTTACCGGCCTGAAATACGTTGTTTCCCGCAAGAGAAATATTCATCGAGATCCCATTGGCCGGATTTCCACCCTCAAGCAGGTCGGCAAGGCGGCCACCCCAGCCCTGGGCAATACGCTCGTCAGACACGGCGGTTTGCCACTGCTGTATCTGATCGGAATGAGAAAACAGTCCTAACGGTGTAGCAACTGACTCGGATTGCAATGCCGCTGGATCCATGGGTTCGAGCATCGTGCCGACGCCACTGAGCAGCGCTGCGCGTCCACTGTCAAAGAGATTTCGCAGGCCAGGCATTCCCGGATGGACGGCGAAGGAGCGCCCTGAGGCATCCGTATTACCAAGGCCCAATAAGCTATTGCGGGGTAGCGCAAGATCGCTGCGGATCGCGGCGTAGTTGCTGTAAGTTTCCGAGTCGTTCGGAACGAGCATGTTGTAGGAGTCATTGCCCCCCGCGAGCAGAATGCATACTAGTGCTTTGTAGTCCTGCCCCGGCTGCGCAGCAGCCTGCCTCGCTAAGCCCAGTTGCAGCAAGCTGGATCCCAGTGTCGAACTCGCAACACCGAGCTGGCAGCAATGGCTCAAGAATTGTCTTCTAGCGATCATTTCTACATCTCCACCGCGTAGTCCGGTGATATCAAAACCAGGTAAGCGGCGATCCGTACCCGCAGTTCCTCATCATCAATAAGGGCGAGGAGCGTGCCAATAGACTCCCTCGTTTGGGCGCTCAAGGTCCCGTAGGTAAAAACCGTATCCAGCCGATCAAGGAGCGCATCTATATCTCCGGCCAAGGGCAGAAAGTCGGTCAAAGTTAAAGTGGCCATGGCGAACGGCGGCTCCTGTATGTCGTTTACGAAGTCCCCGATGACGGCGAGCTGCATCAGGTTCGAAATTTCTACAACACTGTTGCTATTTGTGATTTGAAACTCGGGAGCGACTAGACCCGCCTCCGCTATCTCTCCAATAGGGACGTGATTGGGAAGATAGAAATTGAACACACTCGGCGCGGACAGCGGGTGCTGTTGGATCCGATCTTGCACGACGGTGCCGACATTGGCGTAAAAGCCGTCCGGTGATCGAACGTTAAGTTGCCTTAGCATGGCGGTGTAGCGGAGCAGCGGTTCGCGCAGCTTGCCGAAGTTTCGCTCCTCGGAGGGTGTTGCTCGCGCCTCTGGATCCAGAAGAATGGCGCGAAGAATGGCCTGCATATCACCTCTGATCCCATCGCCGTTGTCGATGAAGGCAGCGCTGACCCTGCTTATGTATTCGGGACTTGGATTGCTCGTGACCAGGCGCTGAATCAATTGACGCCCAATAAATGGAGGGGTGTTTGGATGGTCAAAAAGGTTGTCGACGGCGGCTTCGATATCGGCGAGTCCGTCCTGACCTGCTGGGACCAATACACCGTTCAGTAAGCGCTTTTCCGAGGTGTCGTGAAACTGATTAAACATGCGCATGGGTTCTCGATAATTCGCACGTCTTGAACCGAACCGATTGTTGTCGCCGCCAAAGCCCAGACCAGTGAATACTTTGGCAAATTCGCCGATATCCTGGTTGTCGTAAGTGGCGATGGGTCGGCCCGTATCGTCTACGCGTTCGCTACCGTCTTGATTGAGTTCGAACAGGCCGATAGAGAACAGTTGCATAACCTCGCGGGCGTAATTCTCATCGGGAAAGGTGCCAGCGTCTGGGTCGCCCTTGGCGTTGTTGAGATGGCTCAGATACAAGCCCATAGACGGGTGCAGTGTTACTTCAAGCAGCAGGTCTCGGTAATTACCAAAGGCGTTACGAAGCAGCATGTCGTAGTAGTTGCTTGTGGCGTATGTCGATAAAAAAAGTGCATTGACCGAATCAGAAATAACGAAGATTTGGCTAAGAGCATAGGCGACCCGTTGTCGCAGCTGATCTTCCCCAGTCACCGTGGTGTGCCACCATGCGGCGCGACCGTAAAGCCCCTGGAAATTATTGATGTTGTTGCGTTCGATCAGCTCATCGAAGGTGCCCGCTTGTTCCAATGACACCAGTTCGTCTACCACCAGGTCATGGGATGAAATGGGTAGAGCGAATTGGGCCTCGAGCCAGGGCTCTTCACCCATCCCGTTGATTTGTTGGATCGTCGTCCAGTCCGAACCAAAGCTCGTCCGGGACGCCAAGCGCGAAGCTGCGTAGATACCCGAGAGCGGTTCCAATTCGTCGTCGCTTCCAGCAGGTGGTTCCTCGTCGTCTGGATTCCCCTCACCGGTTGTTGGATTTCCATTCCCCGGTGACGGTGACGGTGACGGTGACGGTGACGGTGGCGTCGCATCGCCATCCGGATTGGTCGGCGGAGGTTGGTTTCCGCTATCGCTTACGGGTGGAGGAGGGTTTTGACTCTGCCCGTTGCCTCCGCCACCGCCACCACCGCCACCGCAAGCAGTCAGGCCAAATACGATTGCGATAAGCATGCACGGCAAAAGCCGATTAGCAGGACTAAACGAGCGCGTATTACTTACGGGAGCGGCCCAATGGGTCAGTCCGCAAAGGATCTGAGCGATCCCAAAAGGAACGGATCTGGCATCAGTCCCAATCACTTCGTGCCCTGTGCTAATGTTTTCCCGCATGACCTCAGCTTTCGTACTTGTCGGCAGAGACGCAACCGCTGTTAGTGCGGCATTGCCTGGACTTTTGTTTTATAAAATCTATACGGAGGGTGGAGTGGCTTCCGTCGCTCTACCTTAGAATTTTTTTTGGAGCACCTGTGAGCAGCACCGAATCGGCGCATCAAATTAGCGAAGGCGTTTGCCTGGTAAGCGGTAACCGAAATTACTCATCCTGGTCCCTTAGGGCGTGGCTCAGTCTGCGCAAAGCGGGGATCGATCCGCAAGTGATAGTCGTTCCTCTCGATACAGACACGTTTGAAGAGCAGATCGGGGCGCTGTCACCGACCCGCAGGGTGCCAGTGCTATGGCTTAACGGGAACTGTATCTGGGATTCGCTCGCGATTGCCGAAACCTGCAATGAAGCTTTTGCTTCCGGTGGTCTCTGGCCGGCTGACGAATACTTAAAGGCACTAGGCCGCTCCATGGCGGCGGAGATGCACTCTGGCTTTTCCGCCCTTCGAAACGCACTACCGATGAACTGCCGCGCGGTTAATCGAAGCGTGAAGGTCGATGGAGGCGTTTCGAAAGATATCGCAAGGGTATGCGAACTATGGAGTCAGGCGAGAAAAGCCTCCGACTCCGATCGTTGGTTGCTCGGCTCACTGAGCATTGTTGATTGTATGTTCGCTCCCGTTGTCCTGCGTTTTAGAGCCTATGAACTTGAATTAACACAAGATGCTCGCGACTATGTCGCCTGCTGGCTAGAAGACAGCGATCTTCAAGACTGGATAGCCCGAGCTGAGGATGAACCTTGGACTATTGAGCATGAGGAAGTCGGCAGCTGAGCCCGGTCGCCCTCTACGGAAAATCTTCGGTACCAGGGTTAGCTTGAGAGTCAGCGACCTAGTAAGTGAAAGAATAAGCGCAAGACTCAGCGTGAGGGGTTTGCGTGATAGATTAACGTGATGGGCCCGCGGAATAGGTTAGCCAAAACGGCGATCAGTTCCGGCGCCTTAACTCGCTAAATCATCCGGACGCGATACGCATAAAAGTAATAATAATCCAAGTGGGGAGTGACATCATGACGGGCCCAAACTTTAAAAAAGCGAATTATCGATTCCACCTACTTGCGCCGCTCGTGGTATGGCTCTGTTTTTTAAGCGATGCGCAAGCACAAGGACCGTATCTAAGCGATGAGGAGTCCAATCCGAACACCCTGGGATGGATGACCGGTTTTCCACCCGCGGAAGATAAGATCGTCGGCACGGATTTGATGGAAGTGATGAGCTTTCCCAAGATTCGCTGGGCTTTCTGTCATATGCGAGAGGGGCAGGGCAGCAAACGCATTTTCCGCGGTATCCAAGCACCTGCCGCGTTTGAGGAAGCGATCAACCCACAAATTGATGAAGTTCGTTTCACGCCGATTGGCGGTGATAAAACGATGACTTGGAAAGAATCACTGTCTGCTAATTATACCGACGGCATAATCGTGCTTCACAAGGGGAAGCTGGTTTATGAATACTACAACGGTTGCTTAACTCGCGAAGGTCGGCACGGCGCGATGTCCGTCACCAAGTCTTTTATCGGACTGCTTGCCGAGTTGCTGATTGCCGACGGAACGCTAGACGACAGCGCATTGGTGACCCGCTACGTTCCGGAACTCGGAGACAGCGCTTTCGGTAGCGCAACTGTCCGTCAAGTTATGGACATGACCACCGGTCTTAAGTTTACGGAAGACTACGCGGATCCAAACTCTGATATCTGGGTCTATGCGGCGGCAGGTAGCCCAATACCGAAGCCGGCGGATTACAAAGGGCCGAAGAATTTTTACGAGTATCTGCAAACGGTAAAAGCGGAAGGCGCGCACGATGAAGCCTTCGCTTACAAGTCGATCAATACCGATGCTTTGGCTTGGATAATTTCTCGTGCCGCCGACCAAAGCATGATCGACCTTATGTCGGAGCGGATCTGGAAGCCGCTTCGTAACGAGCAGGAGGCGGATATGCTGATCGACAGCATCGGTACTCCGTTGGCAGCGGGCGGTCTCAACCTTTCGCTTCGAGATGCCGCACGCTTTGGTCAGGCGATGCTCGGACGTGGCGTGATCGACGGAGAGCGTGTGTTTCCTCCTTCAGCCGTCGACTCCATCGCTAACGGAGGTGATCCGAATAAGTTCGCGAGTGCCGGCTACACAACTCTCCCCGGGGGCAGCTATCGAAGTATGTGGTGGCATCTTCACAATGAGCACGGGGCCTACTCGGCGCGGGGCATACATGGACAGGCGATCTACGTCGATCCAAAAGCGGATATGGTGATTGCGCGTTTCGCGACGTATCCAGTGTCCTTTAACTCCAAGATTGATCCGACTTCCTTGCCCGCCTACCACGCGGTTGCAAAATATTTGTTGGCCTCCGAAGCTGGATCTGCGGGTCCCTAATTGCTTTTAGATCAAACGAGCTAATGAACACCGTAGCCCAGTTGCCCGCCACCGATTTTAGTGAGGTGCACTATTCACCGCTGACCGAGTCGCAGCTCGACGAGGGCGCCGAAACACTACAGCAACGATATCGCCGTGAAGGCTATCTCTACTTTCCATCAGCGATGAGTGCGAGCCTTATCTCGCCTCTTCTTGAAGCGATGCTTGATACTTTGTCCCCACACATCGAGTGGTCTCAGGAGCTGGGAACACCTGTGTTACGGGGTGAGCCTTTCTTTGAAAGTGACCCGCTTTGGGATGAGTTGTATCCGCGTATTCAAGCGCTTGAGCCTCTGCACGGCCTGTTCCACAGCAGGCAAATGCAGTGTCTGATGCAGGTGGTGGCGGGCGCACATCCCTTTGTCTATCCGATGAAAATGGCGCGAATTGCGGCTCCCAGAAAGCTCGGTTTTGAAACCCCACCGCACCAAGACGCACACAGCCATCACACGGGACCACGCATGGCGGGTGTCTGGGTAGGACTCCACGATGCAGAAAGCTCGATGGGTCGCCTGGCCATGTTGCCTGGCTCACACCGCCGTGGCGTTCGCCCGGTTTACCAGGCCCAGGGAGTGGGCGGCGTCCAGTGTGTGATCTATCCGGATGAGCAACACTGGCATGTTTCCGACATCCGTGCCGGCGACGTAATCATCTTTCAGGCGCAAACGGTGCATCGTGCACAGCCCAA